>JBPCJB010000139.1:0-10908 GCA_051005735.1 Gaiellaceae bacterium
AAGCGGCAGTCGAGCGGGCGGTCGAGCTCGTCGGGGACACAATCGAGGAACTGCGCGTCAACTGATGCACGAGCTCTCGATCGCGAGCGCGATCGTCGCGACCGCCGAGCGTCACGCAGGCGGCAGCCCGGTCTCGGTCGTCCGCGTCCGCGTTGGGCGGCTCCGCCAGGTCGTGCCCGACTCGCTCGAGTTCTGCTTCGGGATGGTCGCGCGGGAATCCGTGTGCGAGGGGGCCCGACTAGAGCTGGAAATCGTTCCGGCTGTCCTGCGCTGCGCCGCGTGCGAGCACGAGTGGGAGCTCGAGGAGCCGCCGTTCTGGTGCCCCGAATGCGCAGGCGGCGATGTCGCCGCCGTGCGAGGCGAGGAGCTCGAGGTCGAGTCGATCGAGATCGAAGCGAATCAGGAGGAGGACGCATGCATCGCACGCACGTGAAGGTGCTCGAGGACGTGCTCGACGCGAACGGGACGATCGCGCGCGCGAACCGTGCCGACTTCGACCGCGAGCACGTCACCGTCGTCAACCTGATGGGGAGCCCCGGCGCGGGCAAGACGACGGTGCTCGAGCAGGTGGTCGGCAGCCTGCCCGGCGTCCGGGTCGGCGTCCTCGAGGGCGACGTCAAGGGCTCGTTCGACGCAGACCGAATCGCGGCCCTGCACGTGCCTGTGACGCAGATCAACACCGATCCGAGCTTCGGCGGCGAGTGTCACCTCGACGCGAACATGGTCCGCTCCGCGGTTCCGATGCTCCCGCTCGGGGAGATCGACCTGCTGGTCATCGAGAACGTCGGCAACCTCGTCTGTCCGGCCGAGTTCCAGGTGGGCGAGCACGCCCGGGTGATGGTCACCTCGGTGACCGAGGGCGAGGACAAGCCGCTCAAATATCCGCTGATGTTCCGGGCCTGCGAGCTCGTGCTCGTGAACAAGATCGACCTGCTCCCGCATCGCGACTTCGACCTCGACAAGCTCCTCTACCACCTCGACGCCGTCCACCCAGGCGTACGGCACATCGAGCTCAGCGCCAAGAGCGGCGAGGGAACCGAAGCCTGGCGCGACTGGCTCGTCGAGGTGGCGACGCACGGTCACGTCCACGCGTGATGGTGGTTGCCTCGGACCGGCTCGACGCGCTGCTCGCGCGCAGGCTCGAGGCGAGCGAGCGCTACTTCGCGGCGGAATCGGGCCGTCTGGCCGAGCTCTGCCGGACGATGGCCGAGCGCTTCGAGCGTGGCGGGCGCCTGCTCGCCGTCGGCGGCTCGGCGCAGGCATGGTCGGATGCGCACCACGTCGCAGTCGAGTTCGTCCACCCGGTGATCGTCGGCAAGCGAGCCCTCCCCGCGCTTGCCGTCGATCCCGGTGCGGTCGACGTGCTCCGGCGCGCCGACGACATGGTGATCTCGTTCGAGCCGCTCACTGTCCACGCCGGCGAGGAGTGGCTGCTGGAACCGGTCGAGGACGATCCGTTCGTGCGCCAGGAGCTCGCGGAGACGGCGTATCACTGCCTCTGGGAGCTCGTGCACGTGTTCTTCGAGCACCTCGGCAGCTCGACCGCGGGCGCGGGCGCATCCGGCTTCCTCTATCCGTTCCTCGGCGCCGGGAGCCACGATCTCGACGCGGTGGTCGAGGACGTGCGAGCCTCCGTGGAGCTCAAGGGCGCCGAGACGGCGGAGCTGCGCGAACGGACGCTCGCCGGCAGCCGCGAGGCGCTCGTCGCCGCCACGGCGACGGTTCGCCGTGCGCTCGACGCAGGGGGCACGCTCTTCGCCTTCGGCAACGGCGGTTCCGCCACCGACGCGATGGACGTCGTCGCCGATTTCCGAGCGGCCCCCCAGGGTTGGTCGAGCCGGCGCGCGCTCGAGCTGACAGATCCGGCGATCCTGACCGCAATTGCGAACGACATCGGCCCCGCCGCCCTCTACTCGCGCCAGCTGATCGCGTTCGGCAGGCCCGGCGATGTCGCGCTCGCGCTCTCGACGAGCGGCGGCTCGCCGAACATCGTCGAGGCCCTCGTCGAAGCGCGCCGCCGCGGGCTGGCGACGATCGCGTTCGTCGGCTACGACGGCGGCCGGATCGCCGCGGAATCGCTCGCCGACCACGTCGTCGTGACGCCGTCCGAGCACATACCTCGGATCCAGGAAGCGCAGGCAAGCGCGTACCACCTCCTTCGCGAGCTCGTCGGATGAGTGGCCGCGGCGAGGTTGGCCGTGCGTTTGCTCGGGGCGTGATCGCCGCGATGGCGATGAGCGGCCTCCGCAAGGTGACGACGGGGCTCGGCCTCGTCGAGCAGATCCCACCGGAGCGAGTCGCGCTCGAGGGCGTGCCGGCGCTTGCTCGCTGGATCCCCCCCGAGCGTCGCGATGTCGTGGTCGAGCTCTCGCACTGGGGCTACGGCGGGGTCGGTGGCGCCGCATTCGGGCTCCTCCCGGGGCTCGTGCGCCGGCGGGAGTGGGCGGGACCGCTCTACGGCGTCGCCGTCTGGCTCGGCTACGAGCTTGCGGTCGCGCCCATCCTCGGGCTCCATCGACAGAACGAGCCTTCACTCACCGAGCGTGCCGCGCTCGTCGCCGACCACGTGCTCTACGGCGCCGTCGTCGCGAGCAGCGCCTGGCCGCACGAGGCTTGACTCTCTAGACTTTCTCGTCGTCGCTTCCGGTCGCGGGCGGGATCGAGGTCGGAACCGGCCCGGCCTCGGGCATCGAGGTCCCGAGCGGGTCGAGCGGCGCGGCCGGCGCCGGCGGCACGTCGTCGACGGCGGTCGCGTGGTCGTGCGAGTGCCCGTCGTGCGAGTGATCGTGACCGTCGTGCGAGTGCCCGTCGTGCGAATGTGAGTCCGAACCGGTGAACATCGCCTTCAGCTTGTCCATGAACGACATCGGGTGCTCCTTCCAGAGCGAGGGGACCCACGATCCTACTCAGCTCGGTCGGACGAGGAGGGTGGCGCTCATCCCGCGCTTGCGGTGATCGGCCAGCGAGCACCAGAGCGTGAAGCGCCCAGGGAGCAAGCGGGCCTCGAGCTCGGTCGTGCCGCCGGGGCGAGCCTTCCCGACGACGTAGGTGCGCGTGCCGCCGGCGCGGCGCAGGCGTAGATCGTGCTCGTCCTCGCCGTAGTTGACGAGCTGGACGATCGTGGGGCCTGCCTCGAGCGACTGCCGCGAGAGCGAGTAGCGGAACTCATTCGCGCCGACCTGGACGCGGGCCGGAGCCGGAAGGAGCGCCAGTGCGGCGAGCGCGACGGCGATCACCGGAGAATCGTCGGCCGCGCGAAGCGCTTCGCCCCAGGGATGATCGCCTCGGCGTCGGTTCCGAGCCAGTCCTCGAGCAAGGCCGAGTAGAGGCCGCGGAAGTCGGAGGTGGCGCGGAGGTTCCCGTCCTTGTCGAGGGTGGCTAGGCCCGGGAACTCGCCGATCATCCTGCCGCGGACTCGGCTGCCGATCAGGAAGCCGGTGCCGGCGGCGCCGTGGTCGGTCCCGTTCGAGCCGTTCTCCTTCGCTCGGCGACCGAACTCCGACCAGACGTGCACGAGGACGCGGTCGGCGAGGCCGCGCGCCTCGAGATCGCGCTGAAAGGCGAGCAGGCTCGCGGCGGTCAGCTTCAGACCAGCCGCAAGCTCGCCCGGCTGGTCGTCATGGGTGTCGTACATCCCAGGTGCGTTGAGCGCGACTGCGCGGATCGGGAGTCCGCCCGCGAGCATCGCCGCCAGCCCGGCGAGCCGGCGTGGAAAGTCGTCGTCTGCATCGGGATACGGAACGGGGCTCGTGAAGCCCGAGCTCTTGTCGGTCTTGGGCGTGAAGGGCAGCAGCTGCTCTCGCAGCCTTGCGGCCTGCCGGGCCGTCCCGGACGCCTGCGCGAGCGCAGGGTCGCCGCCGGTCGGCAGCCTGCCGAGGGCGCCGATCGCGTCGAGCATCCGCCGTTCGACCTCGCCCCACACGCCGCGCGTCCAGAAGTCGTAGCGGTCGGGACCGTCGATCGAAGAGACCGGCATTCGCGCCGTCGCGAGCGCGGGCTGGAGCCGGGACTCGAGCGAGAGCCCCTGGAGCGGGTTGTCGGGCGAGCCGACCCGGTCGAGATAGCGGCCGAGCCAACCGGTCGTGATCCGCTCGCTCGTCGCGCCGACCTCCCAGTAGTGGCGCGAGGTGAAGTGCGATTGGTCGGCGCCGGTGTAGCCGACGCCCGGGAGGACGGAGACCTTGCCCTCGGCATGGAGCTGCGTGAGCGGGGCGAGCGACGGGTGCCAGCGCAGGCGGGCGTCCTCTGAGAACACGACACCCGCGGAATCGGGCAGCGCGAGCTTCGGCCGCAGCCGCCGGTAGAGCGGGTCGCCGGACGGATAGAGCATCGAGAGCGAGTCGGCGCCGCCGTCGAGGAAGACCGAGACGAGCACACGCTGCGGGCCTGCGGCGCCGGCGGCCGCGATTCCATCCTCGAGCGCGCGCGGGAGCAGGGCGGTACCCCCGTAGACGGCGAGCGCCAAGCCCGCGCTCCGCGCGACGAAGCTGCGTCGGGTCAGTCCCGTGCCGGCGGGAATCGGCATTCCAGGCTCGATCGCGGGCAGGCCGTGACCGGCCTCCGCGACCGCGCGGCGGAGCGCGTCGGTACGGCTGAAGTCGTTGCAGCAGCGCGCCATCAGCAGGTCTGGAGATCGGGGGAGACAGCGAGGAGCTGGCGGAGGGCGTTCGTGACGAGGACCGGGTAGGACTTGCGCTTCCAGCTCTGGTTCGCGTCCTGCATCGCGCGCCGCGCGAACTCGAGTAGGGCGTCGCGGGTCTGGGGGCGAATCGTCGGCGAGCCCCAGAAGTCGATCGCCGCGGCGACGAGCTTCTGCGGATCGCCCGAGAGCGAGCCCGCCTGCTTGTCGGTGACCGAGAACGCCCGCGCTGCCTGGTTCGCGGTGGTCCAGCGACCGCGAAAGGTTGCGGTATCGAGCCAGCGGTCATCGTCCCAGCCGGCCACGTTCGGCGGCATGAAGAGCCGTTGGCCGGCCATCCCGGAGATCCAGGCCCACGAGGTCGTATCGATCCCGCGGCCCATCCCGCGAAGGAGGCCCGCCGTGTAGACGACCGGAGGCTTGACCATGCGAGGCCCCGTGTAGAGGGCGGGATGACGCAGGATCGCCTCGACGACGGGTCGGATCTGAAGATCCCGGCGGTAGAGGCTCTCGAGCGAGCGGCGGGTCGACCCGTCGAGCGCTGTCGGAACGAAGTAGCCCCAGAGCTTCTCGACGAAGAACCGGGGATGCGCCGGATGGCGCAGGCAGAGGCGTACCGCGTCCTCCCAGTTGAAGGCGCCGCTCCTGCCGAAGATGCGCTTCGTTCCGGAGTCGTGGCGCTTGGGTTCGAAGCGGAAGTTGTGCGAGCCGACGCCGGGGCGCCAGTCGCTGTCGAACCCGGTCAGCGCTCGTGCCTGCTCTCGGACGTCACGTTCGCTGTAGCCGCCGCCGGCGCCGAGCGTGAAGAGCTCCATCAGCTCGCGGGCGTAGTTCTCGTTCGGCGACCACTTCGTGTTCTCGGTCCCGGACAGCCAGAGCAGCATCGCCGGGTCGCGGCTGATGTCGCGCAGCATCGTCTCGAACGAGCCGAGTGAGCGGCTGCGTAGGAGCTTGTTCTGGTTCAGCATCAGCTTTTGCGAGCCGACGCCGGCGAGCGAGGTCGCGAACCAGTCGTGCCAGACGAGGGTCAGGCGCTCGACGAGCGGGCGCGACGTGCGAACCATCCGGTCGAGCCACCAGACGTGGTCCTGGCCCCACGCGTCGGTCGGCGCCAGCGCGCGTCCCTTGTCGTCGTGCGGCGCCGCGCCGACGAACCGCTCGGCTCGGGCCCGGGTCAGCTTGCGAACGGCGCCGTCGAGCCCGAGCTTCGCCAGCGCGTCGGCCTCGCCCCGGCGTGGGCCGAAGCCGGCGCGCCAGAGCAGCCGCTCGGCCTGCTCTTGCGCAAAGGGGCCCTTGTAGACGGCGGCGGCGGGCATCTCCCTTCACTATCGGCTGCGCCGCCGAACTCCTTCAGCCCAAAAAACCGAGCGAAGGGAACGGCCCGCCACGCCGAGCAGCCGGCGCAGCGGGCCGTCGAGGATCTACCTAGCTCGAGATCTGTTGCACGGTCTCGCCGGTGAGCGTGTCGTGACCGCTTTGGGCGATATCGGCCTGCGCGAGGATCCCGACGAGCTTGCCGTCCTCCTCGCACACCGGCAGCCGCCGCAACTGATGCTCGGACATCAGCCGCGCCGCCTCCTCGAGGCTCTGCTGCGGATCGACGGTGACGACGTCCTTCGAGGCGATCTCGCTGACCGCCGTCTCGCTGCCCTTGCCTTCGGCGAGCAGGCGAATCGCGAGATCCCGATCGGTCACGACTCCCACGAGGCGTTCGTTCTCCATGATCGGCAGCGACCCGACGTCTTCCGACTTCATGATCCGAGCGGCCTCCATTGCCGACGTGCTCGGCTCGATCGTCGTCGGGCTCGCGGTCATAGCGTCGCGAATGGTGTGATGCATGAGTCTCCCTTCGGTCGATTGACGCTGCACGGGCCTTCCCCGGAGCGGCTAGTCGGCGCCGGGGACGTCCTCGCCGTCGCCCTGCTCCTCCTCCGGATCCGGGATCGGCGACCCCTCGGGCTCTTCGTTGCGGTCGTCCTCGCGTGGGTGCGTATCCTGATCGCTCATGAAGGTGATCCTTCCCGACTCGACGGAACTCGAACTTCCCGACGGCGCAACCGGGCTCGAAGCCGCTCGTGCGATCGGGCCGAAGCTCGCCGAGCAGGCGGTGCTCGTGCGCTCGAACGGGAGTGTCCAGGACGTGCGGCTGCCACTCGAGGACGGACAGCCGATCCAGTTCCTGACGACGCGGGACACGAACGACCCGGACGCCCTCTTCGTGCTGCGCCACTCGGCCGCGCATCTGCTCGCCGAGGCGGTGCGACGGCTCTATCCGGGCGTGAAGATCGCGATCGGCCCGCCGATCGAGAACGGCTTCTACTACGACTTCCAGTTTCCGCAGCCGATCCGTGAAGAGGACCTCGAGCGGATCGAGGCGGAGATCGGCCGCGAGCTCGCTGAGGGCCGCTCGTGGCAGCGCGAGGAGATCTCGGCGGCCGAGGCGCGACAGCGGTTTCTCGAGGAGAACGAGCCGTACAAGGTCGAGCTCGTCGAGACGGCCGAAGGCCCGATCTCGCTCTATCGGCAGGGAGAGTTCACCGACCTCTGCCGCGGCCCGCACCTGCAGGACTCGACCCCGATCAAGGCGGTCAAGCTGACCTCGCTCGCGGGGGCCTACTGGCGCGGCGACGAGCAGAACACGCAGCTGACGCGAATCTACGGGACCGCCTTCTACTCCCAGGCCGATCTGGATGCGTACCTCGAGCGGGTCGAGCTGGCGAAGGCGCGCGATCACCGCAAGCTCGGTGCGCAGCTCGACCTCTTCCACTTCGACGAGCACTCGCCGGGGTCGCCGTTCTGGCACCCGAAGGGGATGGCGATCTTCAATGCGCTCGAGGAGCTGCGTCGGCGGGAGAACGCGCGCCGAGGCTACGACGAAGTGAAGACGCCGCTCGTCTACGACAAGGCGCTCTGGATTACCTCCGGTCACTGGGAGAAGTTCCGCGAGAGCATGTTCCTGATTCCGCTCGACGACGAGCAGGTCTACGCGATCAAGCCGATGAACTGCCCCGGCCACATGCTGCTCTTCGGCAGTGCGCTCAGGAGCTACCGCGAGCTGCCGCTGCGCTACGCGGAGGCGGCGCCGCTCCACCGCAACGAGCTCGCCGGCGCGCTCCACGGGCTGACCCGTGTTCGCTACGTGACGCAGGACGACGCGCACATCTTCTGCACGCGCGAGCAGATCGACTCGGAGCTCGATGGCTCCCTCGAGTATCTCAAGCACCTCTACGGGCTCTTCGGCATCGAGCCGCGCGCGGAGTTGTCGACCCGACCTGACAACAAGCTCGGCAGCGACGAGGAGTGGGATTTCACCGAAGGCGAGCTGACCCGTGCGCTCGAGCGGCACGCGATCACCTATCTCGTCGGCGAGGGGGAGGGCTCGTTCTACGGGCCGAAGATCGACCTCCACATCACGGATGCGCTCGGCCGCTCGTGGCAGCTCGGGACGATCCAGCTCGACGCGCAGATGCCGGCGCGGTTCGGGCTCACCTACATGGGCCCCGACAACCTGGAGCATCCAGTCTTCGTCGTCCACCGCGCCTTCTTCGGCTCGTTCGAGCGCTTCATCGGGATCCTGATCGAGCACTATGGCGGCGTCTTCCCCTTCTGGCTCGCGCCGGTGCAGCTGCGTCTGATCCCGGTCGCCGAGAAGCACCGCGAGGAGGTGCGCGAGCTGCGCCATCGGGTCGAGGCGGAGGGTTTCCGCGTCGACGTGGACGAGCGCGAGGAGACGCTCGGCAAGCGGATCCGCGAGGCAGAGGTCGAGAAGATCCCCTTCACCGTCATCTACGGCGACAAGGAGTCGGACGAGGCCCTCGCGGTCCGCGAGCGCGGCGGCGAGCAGTCGACCCGGAGCCTCGAGGAGCTGCTCGTCGACTTCCGCGCCGAGCTTGCTACGATCCAGCCCTGAAAGAAGGAGCGGATCACTGCCCCTCACCTCCCGGATCGAGCGTTCGCGCCCAGGATTCGAGGGGGTTCGACCGAGCCGGTTGGACGAGGAAAAGTGGCCGCTGCGCGGAGCGTTTCTTGCCGTCGTCTGAAAGAGAGGATTCATAGCTTGGTGAAGGCCCTTTGAGACCGAGGCGGCGCCCCGAGGACCGCACGCGCCCGCAGCCGCAGGACCGGATCAACGACGCGATTCGGGTTCCGAACGTCAGGCTAGTGGGCGAGGACGGGGAGCAGATCGGGATCAAGTCAACCGACGAGGCGCGCGAGTACGCGTACTCGAAGGGCCTCGACCTGGTCGAGGTCGCCGCGCAGGCCGATCCACCCGTCGCGCGGGTCATGGACTACGGGAAGTACCGCTACGAGCAGGAGCAGAAGGCGAAGCTCACCCGCAAGCACCAGCAGCAGATCAACATCAAGGAGATCAAGTTCAGGCCGAAGATCGGCATTCACGATTACGAGACGAAGAAGGGCCACGTCGTGCGCTTCCTGAATCAGCGCGCGAAGGTCAAGGTCACGATCATGTTCCGGGGGCGCGAGAACCTGCACCCGGAGCGCGGCCGCGACCTGCTGCTTCGGCTCGCGGAGGAGATCAAGGAGCTCGGCGCGGTCGAGTCGCCGCCGCTCCTCGACGGCCGCAACATGGTGATGCTGCTCGGCCCAACGAAGAACGCAGGAGTGAAGACAGATGCCGAAAGTGAAGACATCGAGCGGAGCGAAGAAGCGATTCAAGGTGACCGGCAGCGGCAAGCTGACGCGCCGGCACGCGATGAAGAGCCACAACCTGGAGCACAAGTCGGCGAAGCGGAAGCGGGCATTCGGGAAGAGCCATCCGGTCTCGAAGACGGACACGCCGAGAATCAAGCGCCTCTTGGGGCTGAAGTAGGCGCGGATGCCAAGAGTTAAACGATCAGTCCACGCGCGCAAGAAGCGGCGCAAGGTTCTCGGCCAGGCGAAGGGCTACTGGGGGCTCAAGAAGTCGAGCTACAAGTACGCGAAGGAGCAGGTCGAGCACTCGCTCGTCTACGCCTATCGCGATCGCAAGAACAAGAAGCGGACGTTCCGACAGCTCTGGATCGTGCGGATCAACGCGGCTGCGCGGGTGAACGGGATGTCGTACAACCAGTTCATCTCGGGCACCCACAAGGCCGGAATCGAGCTCGACCGCAAGGTGCTCGCCGACCTCGCCGTCAGCGACCCGGCCGCCTTCGCGGCGGTCGCCGAGCAGGCGAAGGCCGCGAACGAGAAGTCGGCCCGGGCCGCCTGAGCGAGCAACAGCAGGTAGAGGTCTTCCGCCACCAGGCGGAGCAATGCGAGGGGCGATCGCAGCTCTACGCCGGCCTCTGCTCTCGCTTGGCTCACGATCAACGTGTGCCGCCTCTTGTCGGCGAGCTGACGTGGGACGCGCCGCTCCGCCTGCTCGGCGGGCTGCACGCCCTCGTCCTCAGCGGCCGCGCGAGCTGGGACGATCTCGACGCGGCACTGGAGCGCCCTGAGCTCTCGCAGCTCGCCGCGCGGCCGATCCAAACGAACGAGGTGGGGCGCTCGTGGACGCTCCTGCCCTGCTTCCTCGAGCTCGCGCGTCGGACCGAGGCCGACACGCTCGACCTGATCGAGCTTGGCTCGAGCGCCGGCTTCAACCTCCTCTGGGATCGCTACCGCTACTCCTACGAGGCCGGAACCTGGGGCTCCGCGGAGGCGCTGCTCGAGCTCGACGGCGAGGAGCGGGACTCCGTACCTGCGGAGCTGCTCGAGCTCGAACCGCGGGTGCGCCACCGGGTCGGCATCGACCGCGATCCGGTCGACGTCACCTCGGAAGAGGGGTGCCTCCGGTTGCGGTCGTTCGGCTGGCCTGGGCATGAAGGACGGCTGGACCGGCTCGACAGTGCGATCGCGGCGGTGCGTCGCGAGCCGCCGAGGCTCCTGCGCGGCGATCTCGTCGAGCTGCTCCCTCGCCTCCTTGCCGAGCGCGATCCGGACGTGCTCACCCTGGTCTTCCAGACCGCGGTTCTCGGCTACCTCCCGGACGACGGTTGGAATCGCGTTCAGCGCTCCCTCGCCATGGCCGGCAGTGACGGATCGCTTGCGTTCGTCTGGACGGCCCGCCCGGCCGAGGACGTCCACGGCCATTGGGGCCTGGGGGTGCAGCTCTGGCCGGGCGAGAGCCGAGAGCTCGTGGCGCACGCCGACTTCCACGGCGCCTGGCTCGAGTGGCTCGCGTGATCACGGCGCGCACGAACCCCACGCTGAAGCTCGTCCGGAAGCTGCTCGCGCAGAAGCGCAAGTGGGCCGAGCTCGGCCTCTTCGTCGTCGAGGGGGAGGAT
>JBPCJB010000140.1:0-2990 GCA_051005735.1 Gaiellaceae bacterium
CGGCGCGAGATCTTCGTTGCCGGACCGCGCGTGCTCGCTCCGGCCGACCTCGCCTTCGATCCAGGCATTGTGCTCGTCGGGGACGGCGCCGTTCGCTATCGCGAGGTCTTCGAAGCCGCGGGCGCCGAGGTGCCGCCGGACGACGACGAGGGCCACCTCCCACGCGCCCGCTTCCACGCCGCGCTCGCACGCGAGTTCGGTCCCGCCGAGCTGGTCGAGCCCCTGTACGTGCGCCAGCCCGACGCGAAGGCGGCCAAGTGACAGTCTGTTGCTTGGAGCTCGTCGGATGCCTGCCGCTCGGCGGATGAACGTCGAGCTGCGCAAGCTGGAGCTGCGCGACCTGGCCGCGATCGAGGTGATCGAGCGCGCCTCCTATCCGACGCCCTGGTCGCGCTCGATGTTCGCGAGCGAGCTCGCGAAGCCGTCCTCGCTCTCGCTCGGCGCATTCGAGGCCGAGACGAAGGAGCTGCTCGGCTACCTGATCATCTCTCGCTACGTCGACGCGTGGCACGTGATGAACGTGGCGGTCGCGGAGTCGCAGCGCCGCCGCGGGATCGCGAGGATGCTCCTCGACCGGCTCTTCCAGGTGACCTCGAGCGACGAGAGGCGAGGCTACACGCTCGAGGTGCGCGTCTCCAACAAGGGCGCGATCAAGCTCTACGAGGGTCTCGGCTTCCACGCCCGCGGCGTCCGGCGCGGGTACTACACGGACAACCACGAGGACGCCGTGATCATGTGGCGCGACCCGATCCAGGGTCGCGCCGAGAGCGCATGATTCTCGGCATCGAGACGTCGTGCGACGAGACGGCGGCCGCGCTCGTCACGGCCGACGGTGAGATCCATGCCAACGTCGTCTCCTCGCAGGCCGACCTGCACGCGCGCTACGGCGGGGTCGTCCCCGAGGTGGCGTCGCGACGGCATCTCGAGCTCGTCACGCCTGTGCTCCGCGAGGCGCTCGCCGAGGCGGGCGCGACGCTCGACGAGGTCGAGCGGATCGCGGTGACGCAGGGCCCGGGGCTCGTAGGGGCGCTCCTCGTCGGCCTCTCCGCGGCGAAGGCTCTCGCCTGGGCGCGGCGGCTGCCCCTCGCGCCGGTCGACCATCTGGACGGTCACGTCGCCTCCCTCTACCTCGCGCCCGATCCCGTCGAGCCGCCGTTCGTCTGCCTGCTCGCGAGCGGCGGCCACACGCTGCTCCTCGACGTGCGCGAGCGCGGGGGCTTCGACGTGCTCGGGACGACCGTCGACGACGCCGCCGGCGAGGCGTTCGACAAGGGCGCGCGACTCCTCGGGCTCGACTATCCCGGCGGCGCGGCGATCGACACGCTCGCGCAGGAAGGCGACGCGGACGCATTCACGTTCCCGGTCGCCCGCCTAGATGGTCTCGACTTCTCGTTCTCGGGCGTGAAGACCTCGCTGCGCTACGCGGTGCGCGACCTCGGCGACCGCTTCGAGGAGCGTCGCACCGATCTGGCGGCGTCCTATCAGCACGCGATCGTGCGGGCGCTCGTCGAGCGAACGCTGGCGGTCGCAGAGCAGACCGGGCACGACACCGTCGCGGTCGTCGGGGGCGTTGCGGCGAACTCCGAGCTCCGAGCGGCGCTCCCCAATGCTCACTTCGCGCCGCTCGCGCTCTGCACCGACAACGCGGCGATGATCGCCTCGGCCGGCCGGTACAGCAGATTGCTCCCCTATCCTCGGTACCTTGACCTCGACGCCTACGCCTCGCGTGCCTGATCGCGTTCGCGCCCTGCGAATCCTCGTGGGCGTCGGTTCGTGTCTCGCGGTGGCGGCACTGCTCGTCGCCGACGGCGGCCGTGGAGCGCGCGCGCCGCTACCGGCGCAGACGGGTGCCGCCGGCTGGCGCGGCTTCGTGGATGGCGAGCGAAGCGCGGTCGCCGTCGGGCAACGGGTGATCGTCGTCCTGCGCAACTCCTCTCTGGCCGACGAGGTCAGGGCGGCTGGAGGCCAGGGGAGCGAAGGAGAGATGCGGCGCTGGACGGCGGCGGCACTTGCTGGCCAGAAGCAGATCGGCGCTCGGCTCTCGCGCGAAGGCGTCCAGATCGTCCCCGAGTTCGTCTACACGCGTACGTTCAGCGGCTTCTCGGCGGCGCTCGACGCACACGCGCTCGCGCTGCTCGAGCGCGACCCCGACGTCGCCGGCGTCTACCCGGTGCGCGTCGCCTATCCGGCCGCTGCGCGGGTGCAGCCTCTTCGCAGCGGCGCGCTCCCCGAGCAGGGTCGTCTCAGCCTGCGCCTGCCCGGCTTCGACGGCTCGGGTGTGACGATCGCGCTCCTCGATACCGGCGTCGACACCTCGCATCCGGCACTGCGAAACCGCCTGCTCGAAGGCATCGACATCCTCGAACCGGAGAGCCGGGCGCTCGCACGACCGCATCCGGAGGATCCGACGCGCGTCGAGCGCCACGCGACCCAAACCGCAGGGCTCCTCGTCGGCCGGGGCGAGATTCGGGGCGGGGCGCCCGGCGCGATGCTGTTGCCGATCAGGGTCGCAGGCTGGCAGCCGAGCGCCGTGGGCGGCTTCGCCGTCTATGGCCGGACCGATCAGGTGCTTGCCGGCCTGGAGCGGGCGGTCGATCCGGACGCCGATGGCAGCGCGCTCGACGCTGCGCGCGTCGCGGTGATCGGCGTGGCAGAGCCGTTCGCCGCGTTCCCGGCAGGCCCGGTCGCCCGCGCGGTGGCCGGCGCCGCGACGCTCGACACACTCGTCGTCGCCGCCTCGGGAAACGACGGCCCGGCCGGCCCCGGTTACGGCAGCGTCGGGGGGCCTGGTGGGGCGCCGGCGGCACTCACGGTCGGCGCCTCGGACGAGAGACGCCGGAACTCGACCGCGCGCGTCGTCGTCCGCGCGGGACTGCGCGTGCTTCTCGATCGGGAGCTGCCGCTCGGAGGGGCGGTGTCGCCTGAGCGCAGGCTCTCGCTCGACGTCGTCCGGCCGGATGGCGAGGCGCGGAGCGGGGCGGGCCTCGATC
>JBPCJB010000141.1:0-10833 GCA_051005735.1 Gaiellaceae bacterium
CGAAGAGCGTCTTGTCGATCTTCCCCTGGTAGATCGGCACGCCTTCCTCGATGCAGACCCGGATCACTTCCTGCCGGTCGATCCCGAGCTCCTTCGACAGCTCGTCCGGCGTCAGGTGGTTCGCCATGTGGATTCGATCCTCCTTCGGGCAACGAAAAGCCCGCCGGCACCGGTGTCTCCGCGTCGTTGCGACCGGAAGACGTTGGCGCTCAGGCGGGCTAGCTCCATCGCTCGCTCGTCGTGTGTGCGGGAATCAACGGGCCCGCTCCCCGGAACGCTTCATGGGCGTGAGGATACGTTGCCCGGATGACGACCGCAACGCACATCCTTGGTCTGGAGGAGCGGCGGGCCGACGTCGAGGGAGTCGAGCTCCGCTACTTCACGGGCGGTGAGGGCGATCCGCTCGTCCTCGTCCACGGCCTCGGCGGCTCGGCTGCGAACTGGGTCGAGCTGCTCGCCGCGGCGTCGGGTCGCTTCCGCGTGCTCGTTCCGGACCTGCCGGGGCACGGCGGCTCCGGGAGGGCGACGCGAGGCTCCGGCATGTCGCAGTTCGCCGACGTCGTGGCGGGCCTGATCGAGCGCGAGGATGCGGCGCCCGCTATCGTGGCCGGGCATTCGCTCGGCGGTCTCGTCGCTCTCCGGCTCGCGCATCGGCGGCCCGAGCTCGTCCGCGCGCTCCTGCTCGCGGCGCCGGCCGGGATCGCGACCCGGACCCGGGTGGTGCAGCGCGTGGTCACCCTCGTGGGACTGATTCGACCCGGACGCTGGGTCGCGCCGTTCCGGCACCGCTACTCGGAACGGGTGTGGTACCGCCGGGCGCTCTTCCAGCGCTGGTTCGTCGCCGACCCGGTGGCGTTCTCGCCGCGCGCGACGCTCGGCTTCCTCGAAGGGCCGCTCGAGCACGTCGACACGCGGACGGCCGCGCGCGCGATGCTGGCCGACGATCCTCGAGTCGATCTCGAGCACGTCCGCTGTCCGACGATCGTGCTCTGGGGAGCGCGCGATCCGCAGCTCCCGCTCGACGACGCGTTCGAGTACGCGCGGCGGCTGCGAGCCCAGCTCCGCGTGGTCGCGGACTGTGGCCACCTCGTGATCGGCGAGCGCGCGGACACGTGCCTGGACGCGCTCGACTCCCTCGTGGAATCGGCGCGTTGACCGTCGAACCCAGACCCCTGCCCGAGGACGAGTTCTAGACGGGATTTCGGAGCTCGAGGAACTCCCACTCGAGCCGGAAGCGCTCGGCGAGATGTCGCGCGAGCGCCTGGACGCCGAGCCTTTCGGTCGCATAGTGGCCAGCGGCGACGAAGTGGATCCCGAGCTCGCGTGCGGTGTGCAGGCTCGGCTCCTCCGGCTCGCCGGTGAGGAAGAGGTCGAAGCCCTCGTGCGTGGCTTGGATCAGGTCGTAGCCGGCCGCGCCGGTCGAGATCGCGACGCGCTGGATCAGATCCGGTCCGTGCGCGAAGACGAGCGGCTCGCGACCGACGGATTCAGCGATCCGTGCGACGAGCTCGTCGATTCCGAGCGGTCTCGGCAGCCGTCCGGCGAGCCCCACCGGGCCGAGGTTACCCTCGCGCTCGATCCCGAGCGCGGCCGCGAGCTGGGCGTTGTTCCCGAGCTCGGGATGCGCGTCGAGCGCGAGGTGGTAGGCGACGAGCGAGAGGTCGCCGGCGAAGAGCGCCTCGAGCCGGCCGCGCTGGCGGCGGTCGACAACGAGCGGCTCGTTCCGCCAGAAGATCCCGTGATGGACGAGCACGAGCTGCGCATCGGCCGCTACAGCGCGCTCGAAGAGCTCGAGCGAGGCCGAGACGCCGCACGCGAGCTTCGCGACCTCGTCGGTTCCCACAACCTGCAGCCCAGGCGGCCCGAACTCCGGGAAGCGCTCGACCTCGAGCAGCTCGTCGGTGTAGCGGACGATTTCGTCCCGGTGAGCCATCGCGCGATTCTAGGAGGGTTTGGCACGGTCCTCGATGACGATCCTCGCTAACCTTGAACTCGCTCGGGGTGTGGCGCAGCCTGGTAGCGCGCTCCGTTCGGGTCGGAGAGGTCCGGAGTTCAAATCTCCGCACCCCGATACTCACGCACGAGAAGAAGCCCCGCCGGAGCGGGGCTCTTTCTCGTGGTGAGCGTCCGATCAGGGAGTACGGTTGCGGCGCCGCCCGAGGCGCAAGCGCCAGCCTGGGTGAGCTCTGCGCAGGCGGCTCGTCCTGTTCCGGGAGTCGTCAGCGCGGTGCTTGGCTCCGGGCGCAGGGGCACCGGCTGCCTGGGTCTCGCCGAGATCCGCCCAGGCACGGAGATGGAGATCGATTGGTGCAGTCAAGGGGCCGCTTCCCTTCCGTCGAGGCAGCCCGCCGCGGACCGCCACAGCACCTCTCTCGGCGGGACTGCGCCCTGCCTCGATCCCTCGATCGAGGGATCTTTAGGCGGCCATCTCGCCCGTGTCCGCCCTGGCGCGACCGAGGGTCGTCAGCACGACGGCGATCACGATCGCGCCGACGAGCACGACGGAGCCCCACGCGGTTCCGGTGATGTTGTCGTCCCACCCGAGCGCGTGGTCGAGCGAGAGTCGGCCGGGGCCGGTCGCGGCAAGGGCGACGGCGATCGTGAGATAGGTCGCCTCGAGCTCGTAGCCGGACAGGAAGCCATCGCGCCACTTCACGGTCACGATCGCATTCAGCGTCACCGTGGCGAGAGCGAGCGCGGCGAGCGGAGTCGCGAGGCCGCTCGCGAGGAGGAGGCCGCCGCCGAGCTCCGCAAGTCCCGCCAGGAGCGCCATCAGCGCGGGCGCCCGGTAGCCAAGCGAGGCGAAGAAGCCGGCCGTCCCGGCGGGGCCGCCGCCGCCGAACCAGCCGAAGAGCTTCTGCGCCCCGTGAGCGGCGAAGGCGAGCCCTATGACGAGTCGTAGGAGAAGGAGGCCGTACGCCACCCGGGCAGCCTACGCTCCGCGCACGTCGCGCCGGTGGACGACGGCCGCACAGGCATCCTCGACGTAGCCCAGCCCCGCCTCCTCGGCGATCCGGCGCGCCTCGGCCGAGACGATCCCGAGCTGGAGCCAGAGAGCTCCCGCGCCGACGGCGACGGCCTCGCGGGCGTGAGCCGGCGTGAACTCGGGACGGCGGAAGATGTCGACCACGTCGATTGGGCGATCGACCTCGGCTAGCGTCCGGACGCAGGGGACGCCGAGCACCTCATCGCAACCGGCCGGCCGCACCGGGATCACGTCGTAGCCCTGCTGGAGCAGATAGCGCATGACGCCGTTACTGGGCCGATCGGGCTTCGGCGAGGCGCCGACCATCGCGATCGTCTTCGCTTCGCGGAGGATGTCAGCCGGGGTACGCACGAGCCCAAGGCTATCCTCGAGGCATGGTGCGGGCCGTCCTCTTCGACGTCGACTTCACGCTCGCGCTGCCCGGCCCGGAGCTCGGGCCGGAGGGGTACCGCAAGCTCGGCGAGCGGCACGGGCTCGTGCTCGAGCCTTCCCGCTACGAGGTCGCGCGGCAGACGGCGATCGCCTCGCTGCAACGCCATCCCGAGCTCGAGCACGACGACGAGCTCTGGATCGCATTCACCGAGCGGATCGTCCGCGGGATGGGCGGCGACGCGGACGGCGCCTACGAGTGCGCGACCGAGCTCGTCGCCGTCTGGGAGCAGCACGACAAGTTCACGCTCTACGAGGATGCGCTGCCCGTGCTCGAGGAGTTGCGCGGCCACGGGCTCAAGCTCGGGCTGATCTCGAACGGCAGTCGCGACCTGGACGCGTTCATTCGCCATCACGCCCTCGAGGTCGACTGCGCGATCGGCTCGCGCGCCTTCGGCCGGACGAAGCCGCATCCCGACATCTTCCGCCGCGCGCTCGCCCTGCTCGAGGTCGAGGCGCGGGAGACGGCGATGGTCGGCGACTCTTACGAAGACGACATCGAAGGCGCCCGCGCGCTCGGGCTGCAGGCATTCCTCCTCGACCGCGACGGCCGTCATCCGGACGAGCCGGGGCGGCTGGACACGCTGCTCGCGCTCCCGGCCGCGCTCGGCCTCGTCAAGTAACAGTCTGTTACCTGACGAGGGCTCGGGAGAGGGTTAGGATCGGGCCGCGGTGGATCTGTACGACTGGCTCCTCTTCCTGCACGTCCTGAGCGCGTTCGTCGCGGCCGGCGCCCTGACCGCACTCTGGGCGCTCATCTTCGGCACCAGGAGCGCCTCCCCGATCCTCGCCCCCAACTCGGCGATGGGGTTCGGCCGCCTCGGAGGGATCCTGGTCGGAGCGGGAATGATGGGCGCGCTCGTCTTCGGGATCTGGCTCGCGATCGACGTCGACGGCTACGAGCTCTGGGACGGCTGGATCCTGGCCTCGCTCGCTCTCTGGGCGCTCTCCGTCTGGTCGGGCACCGCGGCCGGAAAGGCGTTCACCGCTGATCCGGTGGGCGGGCGTAGAGCGGGGATCCGCTATCAGGCGCTGAACAGCATCGGAGTCCTCGCCATCCTCGTGCTCATGATCTGGAAGCCCGGAGCGTGACGATGCTCGCCGCGATCCGGCCGGACAGCGTCAATCTGCCTCTCTTCCTCCACGTGCTCGGCGCGATGCTCCTCATGGGGAGCCTCCTCGCCGTGGCAGTGGCAACGGCGCTCGGCTGGCGTCGCTCGGACGACGCAGCCGGCCTCGCTCGCTTCAGCCTGCTCACGCTGCTGCTCGGAGTCGTGCCGTCGTACGTGCTGATGCGCATTGGCGCCCAGTGGACGGAGGCGGAGCAGAGCTATCCGGACGACTTCGCGCCGGCGTGGATCGGGGTCGGCTACATCACGGCCGACGGCGGCGCCTTTCTGACGATCGTCTCGATCGTCCTCGCCGCCGTCGGCCTGCGGCGCTTGCGGCGTGGGGACGGGATTCGCCTCGCCCGCGCGGTCGGAGTGATCTCGATCCTCTTGCTCGCGGCGTACCTCGTCGCCGTTTGGGCGATGACGGCGAAACCGATGTAGCAACCTCAGGCCAAGCCGAGCTCCCGCCGCCAGGCGTCCGTGTGCTCGCCGAGCGCAGGCGCACGCAGCTCGGGAATCGGGCTCCCGAACTCGGCCGCCGCTTCGGCGAGAGTCGCCACCGGCCCGGCTGCGACCTCCTCGCCGTCGAAGAGCTCGAGCCACTCCGCGAGCGGCCGCGCCGCGAACACCGTCGCGAGCTCGCCGGCGAGCTCCTCCTGCCGGGCGCCGTCGAGATGGAGCTCGGCGAGCTTCGGCCGTCCGACGACCTCGCAGAGCCGGACGAAGAACTTGGGCTCGAGCGCCCCCACCGTCAGGTGACGGGCGTCCGCTGTCGCATAGATCCGGTAGCAGGCGAGCCCGCCCGTGAGGAAGCGCGGCAGAGGATCGCATCCGAGGCGGTGGGCGACGAGCCGGTGGGCGCCGTGGGTCATCGAGATCGTCAGGTGCGCGCCGGTGCCTGTGCGCTCGCGCTCGAGGAGCGCCGCGAGAATCTCGGCGGTGGCGGCGAGCGCTCCGGCGGCGAGATCGGCCGGCTGGAGCGGCGGCAGGCCGGGCGCCGTGTCCGCGAGCACGCCGGCGAAGCCGAGGTAGTTGAGGTCGTGGCCGACGCGGTCGACATGCGGGCCCTCGCTGCCGAAACCCGTGATCGAGCAGTAGACGGCTCGCTCGGGAACGTCGTCCGGGCCGACTCCGAGCCGTGCGGCAACCCCCGGTCGGAACCCTTCCAGGACGACGTCGGCGCGGGCGCAGAGCGCGCGGGCGAGCTCGCGCTCCGTCTTCAGGTCGCATGCGACCGACTCCTTGCCGGCGCCGAGCGCCTCGTCCCAGGCGGGCGCGACGTGCCGCATCGGATCTCCATCGGGAGCCTCCAGCCGGACGACCCGCGCCCCCAGCCGCAGCAGCTCCCGGGAAGCGTAGGCACCCGGTAGGTACCGGGTCAGGTCGACCACGAGCATCGCGCTGAGCGGTTGCACCTCCGCCGACGCTAGCACTACAGTGCGACGGCGTTGACTGAGCGTTCAACACCGCAGGAGGAGAAGCGCCGCCTGATCCTCGAGGCATCCGTCCGGGTCTTCGCGCGCAAGGGCTACCACACCTCGCGCGTCGGCGACATCGCCGAGGAGGCAGGGATCGCGCACGGCCTGCTCTACCACTACTTCGGCTCCAAGGAAGAGGTGCTCGAGACCGTCTTCCGCGAGAACTGGAGCGAGCTGATCGAGGCGTTCCGGCGCGTCGAGGCCTCGGACGAGCCGCCGCTCGACCAGCTCGAGGGGATCGCCAAGATCTTGCTCCGCTCGTGGCGAAACGATCCCGATCTCGTCAGCGTGATGGTACGGGAGGTGGCGCGCAGTCAGCATCTGCAGGGCCAGGTCGAGGGGATCCGCGAGGGCTTCCAGATCATCCAGCGCGTGATCGAGCGTGGCCAGCTCGACGGCTCTCTCCGCCCCGAGCTCGACGCGCGCCTCGCGAGCTGGATCTTCTACGGCGGGCTCGAGGAGATCCTGACCGGCTGGGTGCTCGGGCAACTCCCGGACGGGGACGACGAGGTCGCGCGGGCCGAGGGCACGATCGTCGACATGCTCTGCGGCGGGCTGGCCGTCGGCGCCAGCGCCCCCGTCCGAAGCTAACGCTCGACGGCGACCGCAGGTGGCGTCGTCCAGCGGCCTCGGCGTACGATCGCCATGCCCAGCAGCAGAGCGACGACCGCCGCGCCAAGGATCCCGACCTCCTCGTCGAACCAGCCGCTCGCGGGGACGATGCTCTGAAGCGCGCGGTCGAGCATGTTGATCGCGATGAACGTGACACAGGCGCCGAGCACCGTTCCGGGGATCGCGAGCCAGACGCTCCGACGCCGCAGGATTGCGTAGACCGCCGCGCCGCCGGCTACGAAGAGTGAAGCGATCCCGACCACGAATGCCGCCGAGATGACGATGTTGTCGCCACCGTCGGCAGCGAGGATCAGGAGCAGCTTGACGAGCCAGGCCGCGCCCCCGACCAGCCAGGCGTACGCGGCCACACGCAGGGACGTCGACATGTTCGGGCTCCCTTCGGAAGATGACGTATTCATGCCGGTGACGATAGGCCCGCGTTGCGCGGGTGTCGTCTCCCGTCCGGTGTGTCTTGCGCTCTGCCGAGCGGGGTATCCCGGATCGCCCGGCCGGCGGATGGCGACGGCTCTCCGATCCACTACCGTCGAGTCATGAAGCTGCCGGCGCGCCTCGAGCAGCCAGCGATCAGGGATGCGCTGCTCGCGGTCGGGCTCGCCCTCCTCGTGGAGTCAGAGATCCTGGCCACCGACGTGAGCGGGCCGATGGCCGCGCTCGTGCTCCTCGGGCTCGCGGCGACGCTGCCGCTTGCCCTGCGCCGGCGTGCGCCGGTTGCCGTCGTCGCGATAGTGGTGACCGCGCTGATCGGGCTCGACGCGCTCAGCGAGGTACAGGAGCCGCAGATCACATTGCTGGCCTTCGTGCTCGCGACGTTCTCAGTGGGAGCCCATGCCGCTCGATCCGCTGCCCTCGTCGGTCTCGCGATCGCACTCGGAGGGGTCTTCGCCGTCGAGCCCGGGGACTTCGTGGTGCTGGGCCCGCTCCTCGCCGCCACCTTGCTCGTCGGGCGGCTCGTCCGCTCCCACAGCCTCCAAGCCCGCCGGCTCGTCGAGCTGACGGGCGTCCTCGAGCGCGAGCAGGCCGAGAACGCGCGCCTCGCGATCGCTCACGAGCGCGTCCGGATCGCGCGAGAGCTGCACGACGTCGTTGCGCACAGCGTCAGCGTGATCGTCGTGCAGGCAGGTGCGGAGCGGCTGACGCTCGGCGAGGCGCGTCCCGCCACACGTGAGGTGCTGCACGGAATCGAGCGAACGGGACGCGAGGCCCTCGTCGAGATGCGCCGCCTCGTCGGCGTCCTGCGTCGTGGCGACGAGGGGATCGAGCTCGCGCCGCAACCGAGCCTCGCCCGGCTCGACGAGCTCGTCGCGTACGTGCGGCAGGCCGGGCTACCCGTGGAGCTGACGGTTGAGGGCGCTCCCGCCGAGCTCGCTCCGGGCGTCGACGTCTCGGCGTATCGGATCGTTCAGGAGGCGCTGACCAACACGCTCAAGCATGCGGGTCCGGCACGGGCGTCCGCGCTCGTTCGCTACGGCCGCCGACTCCTCGAGCTCGAGGTCGCAGACGACGGCGCCGGGGAGGCGGCCTTCGAAGGCAACGGCATGGGCTGATCGGAATGCGGGAGCGGATCGCGCTCCACGGTGGCAAGTTCGACTGCGGCTCGCTTCCGGGCGGCGGCTTCACCGTGCGCGCGAGCTGCCCGCTCGGGCGCGCGTGACTTGCGTCCTGGTCGTCGACGACCAGCCGCTCGTCCGCGCGGGCCTGCGGAAGATCTTCGACGCCGATCCGGAGCTCGAGATCGCAGGCGAGGCTCCGAACGGGCTGGCGGCGGTGGAAGGCGCCGAGCGGTTGCGTCCGGACGTCGTCGTCATGGACATCCGGATGCCGGTGCTAGACGGCCTGGAGGCGACGAGGCGCCTGACCGCCGCGACCGGCGGGGAGCGCATCCTGATCCTGACCACGTTCGACCTCGACGAGTACGTCTATGAGGCGCTGCGTGCCGGCGCGAGCGGATTCATGCTGAAGGACGCGCCGCCCGAGGCGCTGATCGCGGCCGTCCGGATCGTCGCCGGGGGCGAGGGTCTGCTCGCACCGGCGGTCACCCGGCGGGTGATCGAGCGCTTCGCCCAGCTGCCGGGGCTCCCACCCGAAGCACCCGCCGAGCTCGACGAGCTGACCGCGCGCGAGCGGGAGGTTCTCGGGCTCCTCGCCGCGGGCCTCTCGAACGCCGAGATTGCCTCCAGGCTCGTGATCAGCGACGGCACCGCCAAGACCCACGTTGCCCGGGTGCTCGGCAAGCTCGGCCTGCGCGACCGCGTCCAGGCCGTGATCTTCGCCTACGAGTGGGGGCTCGTCCGGCCTAGCGGCAGAGCGGAACCCCGGGCCGGCTAAGCCCGAACGCCCAGAGCCGCTCGCGCAAGACGTAGAAGGCAGTGACCGTGGCTGTGCGACGGAGAACCAGCGCGTAGTAGCCGTCGCACTCGATTCGCGTCGCTGCGGCAGACCGGCGCCTGACCTCCGAGACCGGAGCGCCGAGCGCGAGGCCGCCCTGCGTGCGCCACCCGGGCGGCGAATGGAGCGTGAAGAGCGCGACCGCGCGGCCCCCGCGGAACTCGACGCCCACCCCGCGCGGCTGGAAGGCGAAGTAGTTGAAGTACCAAGTCGCGTGCAAGCAGGTGCCGCAGATCCCGTAGGCGCGGCCCCAGGCCGCCTCGACCTGCGCCGTCGTGGTGTCGAGCCGGAGCCCGCCGAGGCTCGAGCCGGGAACGAGCACGCCGGCGGTCGGCGGCGCTGCGGCGGCCGGAGCGACGTTGAGCGCCAGAATCGCCGTTGCGATGAGCAGGGCGCGATGCACGATGGAAGGATAGGCGTATGGAGCCCGTCAACCTGTTCCGGATCGAGTGCGAGCACGACGACGGCGATCCACCCGGCTACGGGCCTGGCTACGTCCGACTCGCAGAGCACCTCGGCGCCGTCGCGATCGGCGGCACCGTGTATGAGCTGCCGGCGGGGCAGTCGATCTGCCCCTACCACTACGAGTACGGGAACGAGGAGTGGCTCGTCGTCCTCGTGGGCCGGCCGACGCTGCGGACGCCGAAGGGCGAGCGCGAGCTCGAGGGCGGCGACGTGGTCTCCTTTCGCGAGGGGCCGGAAGGCGCGCACAAGGTCACGAACCGCAGCGGCGAGCTCGTCCGCGTGCTGATGCTCTCGACGAGAAACAAGCCGGACGTCTCCGTCTATCCGGACAGCGACAAGATCGGCGTCTATCCCGGCAACAAGGACGACACGCGCATCTTCGTCCGCGGCTCCGCCGTCGACTACTTCGAGGGCGAGTCCTAACGGAACGCGTTTTCGCCGGTCAGCGCTTGGCCGACGACGAGCGTGTGCACCTCGTGCGTGCCCTCATAGGTGAGCACCGACTCGAGGTTGTTCTGGTGGCGGATCACCGGGTACTCGAGCGTGACCCCGTTCGCGCCGAGGATCGTGCGGGCGCTGCGCGCGACCTCGATCGCGCCGCGGACGTTGCCCATCTTGCCGAGCGAGACGTGCTCCTGGCGGAGCGTTCCCTCGTCCTTCATCCGCCCGATGTGGAGGGCGACGAGCGCGCCGCGGTTGAGCTCGAGCGCCATCTCCGCGAGCTTCTGCTGCGTCAGCTGATAGGCGGAGATCGGCTTCTCGAAGACGATCCGCTCCTTCGAATACTCGAGCGCCGACTCGAAGCAGGCGCGGCCGGCGCCGACGGCGCCCCAGACGATTCCGTAGCGCGCCTCGTTCAGGCACGAGAGCGGGCCTCGCAGCGTCGTCACGTCGGGAAAGACGGCCTCGTCGGGGACGCGCACGTCCTGGAGCACGAGCTCCGAGGTGACCGACGCGCGGAGCGAGAGCTTCTTGTGGATCTCCGGCGCCGAGAACCCGCGCGTTCCCTTCTCGACGAGGAAGCCCCGAATCGCACCGTCGTCGGTGCGCGCCCAGACTGTCGCGACGTCGGCGATCGTCCCGTTCGTGATCCACATCTTGGCCCCGTTCAGGATCCAGTCGGAGCCGTCGCGCCTCGCGTGCGTGCGCATCGAGCCGGGGTCGGAGCCCGCGTCGGGCTCGGTCAGGCCGAAGCAGCCGATCGCCTCGCCCGAGTGCATCGCGGGCAGCCAGCGATGCTTCTGCTCCTCGGAGCCCCAGCGCCAGATCGAGAACATCGCGAGCGAGCCCTGGACGGAGACCGCGCTGCGGACGCCCGAGTCGCCCGCTTCGAGCTCCAAGCAGG
>JBPCJB010000142.1:0-7560 GCA_051005735.1 Gaiellaceae bacterium
AGCTTGATCTCGCGGATGTCGTCCGCCTGGAGCTCCTCGAGGACGCGCGTCGCCTCGTCGCGCAGCTCGTCGAGCAGCTCCTCGGACTCGCCGAACCCTCGCGCGATCAGCTCCGGAGGCGCGACGCCGCCGTTCGAGCCGGCGAGAGTCGTGACGATGATCAGGACGCCGTCCTCCGAGAGCCGGCGGCGGTCGCGCAGGGCCACGTCCTTGACGTCGCCGACGCCGAGACCGTCGACGAAGGTGACGCCCGACTCGATCCGCTCGGGCAGCAGCCGGGCCCCACTCTCGGAGAGCTCGACCACTGAGCCGTTCTCGGCCATCACGATCGCCGCAGCGGGGACGCCGGCCTGCTGCGCGAGCTTCGCGTGCGCCGCCTGCATCCGGTACTCGCCGTGGATCGGCATCACCGCCTTCGGGCGCAAGAGCGCGATCATCGTCCGCAGCTCCTCGGAGTTCGCGTGGCCGGAGACGTGAACGGGCGCGATCTCCTCGTGCAGCACCTCCGCGCCCGCCTTCGCGAGCCGATTGATCGAGTCGTGGACGCGCAACTCGTTCCCGGGAACGGGGCGCGCAGAGAGGATGACCGTGTCGCCGCGCTCGACCCCGATCGTCGGGTGGTCGCCGTACGCGATCCGCGTCAGCGCCGACATCGGCTCGCCCTGGCTGCCCGTGCAGAGGATCATCACCTCGCCGGGCGGCAGCGACATCGCGTCCTGCGGCTTCACGATCACGTCGTCGGAGACGTCCAGGTAGCCGAGCTGGCGCGCGATGTTGAGGTTCTTGCGCATCGAGCGGCCGACGATCGCGACCTTCCGGTTCACCTGCACCGCGACCTCGATCGCCTGCTGCATGCGGTGGATGTTGGAGGCGAAGGAGGCGATCAGGATCCGTCCGGTGCGCACTGGGATGAGCTGCTTGAAGCCCTCGCCGACGAGTCGCTCGGAGCCGGTCATGCCCGGCCGCTCCGCGTTCGTCGAGTCGCCGAGGAGCAAGTCGACGCCCTGGTTGCCGAGATCGGCGAGCCGGCCGACATCGGTCCTCAGGCCGTCGACGGGCGTGTGGTCGAGCTTCCAGTCGCCGGTGTGGACCACGCGGCCGGCGCCGGTCTGGAGCACGATCGCAACGCAGTCCGGGATCGAGTGGGCAACCCGGACGAAGTCGAGCTTGAAGGCGCCGACCTCGATCGGCCGGTCCGGCTCGATCTCGCGCAGCGTCGTCGCGCTCGCGAGGCCGTGCTCGTCGAGCTTCGTCTTGATCAGACCGAGCGTCAGCTTCGTTCCGATCACCTCGTCGCAGTCGACCTGGCGGAGCAGGTACGGAAGGCCGCCGACGTGATCCTCGTGTGCATGCGTGAGCACCACCGCGCGCACGCGCCGGTCGCGCAGGTACGAGATGTCCGGGAGGACGAGATCGACGCCGAGATGCTCGTCGCGCGGGAAGGCGAGCCCGGCGTCGACGACGACGATGTCGTCGCCGTACTCGTAGACAGTCATGTTCTTGCCGACCCCGCCGAGGCCGCCGAGCGGGACGATCCTGAGCACGCCGTTCATCGCGATGAGTGTATGGCGGATCTAGACCGCTGCGGCAGCGAGCAGGCCGAGCCGGTTCAGGCAGTCGCGCACGCGCGCGAGCTCGTCGTCCGTCGGGTCGACGAGCGGCAGCAGATGGCCTCCGACCTCGTGCCCGAGGAGGTTCAGCGCCGCCTTGATCGCGATCGGGTTTCCGACGACCCGGAGCAGCTCGATCGACGGCGCCAGCTCGCGGTCGAGCTCGCGGGCGGCCTCGTGCTCCCCCGCCTTCCAGCGGCGGACGAGCTCCTTCACCTGCGGGCCGACGACGTGCGTGTGGACGCAGACGCCGCCCGTGCCGCCGAGCTCGAGGAAGGGCAGGATCAGGTCGTCGTCGCCGGCGTAGAGCGTCAGGCCGAGCTCGACGATCCGCCGCGCCTGCGCGAGGTCGTCGTTCGCCTGCTTCACCGCCTGCACGTTCGGGATCTCGGCGAGCTCGGCGATCGTCTCGGGCTCGATGTTCAGAACCGAGCGGCCGGGGATGTTGTAGACGACGATCGGCCTGTCGGTGACCGCGGCGATCGCCTTGAAGTGCTCGACGATCCCCCGCGGCGGCGGCTTGTTGTAATAGGGCGTCACGACGAGGAAGGCGTCGGCGCCGAGCTCGTGCGCCCGTTCGGTCAGGTGGACGGAGTGCGCCGTCGAGTACGTGCCGGTTCCGGCGACGACGGTGGCGCGGTCGCCGACCTCGTCGAGCGCGGCCGCGTAGAGCTCGAAGCGCTCGTCGTCGGAGAGCGTCGGCGACTCCCCGGTCGTGCCCGTGACGACGAGACCGTCCGATCCGTTCGCGACGAGATGCCGCGCGAGCGTCCGGAAGCTCTCGAGGTCGAGCGAGCCATCGCGTCGGAACGGCGTCACGATCGCGGTCAGGATCTCGCCCAGCTCGGTCTGATCCGGCCCTGGGTGACTGAACATGGGCGGATCCTACATTCGACCGTCGAGCGGGCCCTCGCGCCTCGAGGTCGTCTCCTCGAGCTAGGACTGGCGCCCGAAGACGTCGCGCAAGGCGTCGTCGAGGAAGACGAAGTCGATCGTCTCGAACCGCTGCTCGTGCTCGCGGGCCACACCGACGGCGACCGGGGCCGCGAGCTCGGGCGGATACCCGTAGATCCCGCACGAGATCGCCGGGAACGCGATCGTCCGGGCTCCGAGCTCGCTCGCCACCTCGAGCGAGCGCCGGTGGGCCGAGGCGAGCAGCTCGGGCTCTCCCTCGCTCCCGCCTCGCCAGACCGGGCCGACGGTGTGGATCACCCAGCGGGCAGGTAGACGACCCGCAGTCGTGGCCTTCGCGTCCCCCGTGGCGCAGCCACCGAGCAGCCGGCACTCGGCCAGGATCTCGGGACCGCCGGCGCGATGGATCGCCCCATCCACGCCGCCGCCGCCGAGGAGCGAGCTGTTGGCTGCGTTGACGATCGCGTCCGCCGGGTGTCGCGTGAGGTCGCCGACGATGAACTCGAGGGACGGGCTCACAGCAGCGCGTCGAGCCCGACGGTCAGGCCCGGCGGCAGGTCGCCCACCTTCTCGAGAGCCAGGAGCACCCCAGGCACGAAGGCGTCGCGTGAGGTCGTGTCGTGGCGGATCGTCAGCGTCTCCCCCGGTTTGCCGAAGATCACCTCCTGATGTGCGACAAAGCCGGGCAGGCGCACGGAGTGGATCGGCACGTCGCCGCCCATCCGGGCGGCCGTCGCCTGCGCCGTACCAGAGGGGGCGTCGAGCTTCGAGTCGTGGTGGAGCTCGACGATCTCGGCACGCGGCATCAGCTCGACGGCCTGCGCCGCGAACCGCATCATCAGCACCGCTCCGAGCGCGAAGTTCGGCGCGAAGAACACAGGCACGCCGGCGTCAGTCGCCTCCCGCTCGATCGAGCCCGGATCCCAGCCGGTCGTCCCAACGACGCAGGGGATCCGTGCCGTGAGGGCCGCCCGCACGTTGCCGAGCACGGTCTCGGGGCTCGTGAAGTCGATCATCGCCTCCGCGTCCAGGACCCCGACGAGCTCGTGCCCCGCTTGCTCGAGCGCCGGGGCGAGCACCGACCCGACCTTGCCCCCGCGCCCATTCAGAACCAATCTCACGTCCCTGGCCGCGATTCGCTCCCGCCGGCGCTCATGCGGCCACGCGACCCACGAGCGCGGGATTGACGCGCTGCACCGCAGCGCGGAAGCGGGCTTCGCTGGGCCCGATTCCTGCAGCCGAGAGCCGATCCGGACGCAGCAACTCGGCGGCCAGGGCGCCAACGTCGTCGGCTGCGACCGCCTCGATCCGCTCGATCAGCTCGTCGAGGGAAAGCAGCTCCGTCTCCGTCACGAGCGCCTTGCCGAGCCGGCTCATCCGGTTCGAGGTCGACTCCAGCGAGAGCAACATCCTCCCCTTCAGGTTCTCCTTGGCCCGCTCGAGCTCGCCGCGGCGTACGTTCCCGGCAGCGACGTCGCCGAGCTCGCGCGCGGCGATCTCGAGGCACTCGACGAGGTTGTCCTCGCGAGTGCCGACGTAGAGGCCGATCTGACCAGCGTCGGAGTACTGAGACGCGAAGCTGTAGACGGCGTACGCCATCCCCCGCTTCTCGCGGATCTCCTGGAAGAGGCGCGAGGAGGCGGAGCCGCCGAGGATCGCGTCGAGGAGCGAGGCGGCGAACCGGCGTTCGTCCTGGCGGGAGATCCCGGGCGAGGCCAGGCAGACGTGGTACTGCTCGGTGTCCTTGCGTTGGAAGCGCAGGCCTGGCGCGGAGGCTCTACGGATCGGCTTCCGCCGGCGACGAACGCTCGCCTCGGTCGTTGGAATCCGAGCCTCGAGCAACTCGACGAGCCGGCCGTGCTCGAGATTCCCGGCGGCGGCAACGACGAGATTGTCAGCGGTGTACGCAGCGCCGTGGAAGCTCTGCAACGCGCGGAGGCCGACGCTCGCGATCACCTCGGCGCGTCCGATCACCGGCCGGCCGAGCGGATGCGTGCCGAAGACCGCCTCGGCGACGATGTCGTGGACGAGATCCTGCGGATTGTCCTCGACCATCGCGATCTCCTCGAGGACGACCTCGCGCTCGGAGTCCACCTCGGCGAAGGCCGGCTCGTAGACCATTCCAATCATCACGTCGAGCGCGGTCTCCAACCGGTCGTCGGGGATGCGCGCGTAGACGACGGTGGTCTCACGCGACGTGGCCGCGTTCAGCTCGCCGCCGAGTCCGTCGAAGATCTCCGCGATCTCCTGCGCCGTGTGCCTCGCGGTCCCCTTGAAGAGGAGGTGCTCGATGAAGTGGGAGACACCTGCGCGATGATCCGTCTCGTCGCGCGAGCCAGAGCCGATCCAGAAACCGAGCGAGATCGAGCGGACACCGGGTACGTGCTCGCTGATCACACGTTCGCCGGTCGGGAGGCTCGAGAGCTTGTGTGTCTGCACGCGGCGATCCTATCCCCGGCTGCGGCCGCCACCGCGGCCGGCTTGCAATCGACCGGCGGATCGCGGAAGATGGCCGCCGTTCGGCCCAGGAGGAGACGATGGCCGCAGTTGATTACTTCCTGAAGCTCGACGGGATCGACGGCGAGTCGACCGACGAGAAGCGCAAGGGTGAGCTCGTGCTCGAGTCGTTCGGCTGGGGCGTCTCCCAGTCCGGCGCAGCGGGTGGCGGTGGAGGAGGCGGCTCCGGCAAGGCGCAGTTCCAGGACTTCGTCTTCGTCCACCGGACGAGCAAGGCCTCGCCGAAGCTCTTCCTCGTCTGCGCGACGGGCCAGCACTTGAAGTCTGCCGTCTTGACTGTGCGGACGGCGAGCAAGACGCCGCACGAGTTCCTGACGATCACGCTCGGCGACGTGCTCGTCACCTCGTTCCAGGAGACCGGGATGGCGGGCGAGGCGCCCCTGGAGACGATCTCGCTCGCGTTCGCGAGGCTCGAGATCGCCTACCGACCGCAGTCGGCAACCGGCAAGCCGGCAGCCGAGCTCAAGGCCGGCTACGACCTGAAGCTGAACAAGCGGATCTGATCGATCGCTCACGCGAGCTGGGACGTCCGTCGCATTAGTGCTACTGGTCCTCGTGTCGAAGTGCCGCTCCGGGAGCTGCGGAATCAGACGAGCCGGATCCTGCGCCGCGTCGAGGTGCCTCGCGAGGAGTTGTTGCGATTCCTCACGGGGCGAGAACCGGATCCGACCTTCAGGGACGAGATCCGGGCGGTGCTCGGCGAGACAACCGATGAAATCTGACGGACTGCTCGACACGAGCGTCCTCGTCGGGCTCGAGACGGTCGCGAGCTCGTCGCTTCCGGAGCGGGCGGCGATCTCCACGATGACGATCGCCGAGCTCCATCTCGGCGTCCTCGTCGCAACCGATCCCGGGATCAGGGCCCGGCGACTCCGGACTCTCACTTTCGCCGAGCGGCCTACGAGCCGGTAGCCGTCACAGCAGAGGTCGCCAGATGCTTCGCCGAGCTGGCCGCCACGCTCCAAACCGAGCGGGGTCGGTTCCCATCATCGACACGCTCATCGCGGCGACCGCACTCGCGCACGACCTTCCCCTGTTCACCCAGGATGCTGAGTTCGCCGTTTTCGCCGAGGTCGACCTACGACTCCTGTCGAGCGAGTGACGAGAACGCGAGGGGGGGCGGCTCTCACCGCCCCCCTCGGTCATCTCCTAGTCGCGGCGCGGGCCGCGGTCGCGGCCGCCGCGGCCCCGGTCGTCGCGGCGGGGCCGCTCCTCCTCCGGGGGCCGCGGCGGGGCCGACTTCGCCCGCTCGATCAGCTCCTCGGGGGAGACCATCTTCCCGTCCTCGTGCTTCGAGACGAGCTTGAGGCCGATCCGGCCGCGGGCCTTGTCGACCTCCTGCACGATCACGTCGACGATGTCGCCACGCGCCATCACGTCTTCGATGTGCGCGACCCGGCCCGGGCCGACGTTCGAGACGTGGAGCAGGCCGTCCGTGCCCTTCTTCAGCTCGACGAAGGCGCCGAACTGGGTCGTCTTCACGACCTTGCCGGTAAAGGTGTCCCCCACCTCGGGCTCCTTGGTCAGCGCCGTGATCGCGGAGATCGCAGCGTCGGCCTTCGTGCCTTCGGTCGCGTAGACGAGGATCGTGCCGTCCTCCTCGATGTCGATCTGGACGTCGTAGTCGGCCTCGAGCGAGCGGATCGTCTCGCCGCCCTTGCCGATCACCATCCCGATGAACTCCGGGTTGATCTGGACCGACGAGATCCGCGGCGCGTGCTCGGCGAGCGACTCACGAGACTCGGGAATCGCCTCGAGCATCGAGTCGAGGATCGAGTTCCGCGCCCGCTTCGCCTGCTCGAGGGCTGCCCGCATGATCTCCTGCGTGACGCCGGTGATCTTGATGTCCATCTGGAGCGCGGTGATCCCGTCCCGGGTACCGGCGACCTTGAAGTCCATGTCGCCCAGGTGATCCTCCGCGCCCTGGATGTCGGTGAGGATGACGTAGTCGTCGCCCTCCTTGACGAGGCCCATCGCGATTCCGGAAACCGGCGCCTTGATGGGCACGCCGGCATCCATCAGCCCGAGGGTCGAGCCGCAGACCGAGCCCATCGACGACGAGCCGTTCGACTCGAGCGTCTCCGAGACGATCCGGATCGTGTACGGGAAGTCCTCAGCCGGCGGGAGAATCGCCTCGAGAGCCCTTTGCGCGAGCGCCCCGTGGCCGATGTCACGCCGCTTCGGGCCGCGCATGAAGCCCGTCTCCCCCACCGAATACGGCGGGAAGTTGTAGTGGTGCATGAAGCGCCGATCCGTCTCGAGGGAGAGATCGTCGATCCGCTGGCCTTCCTTGGCCGTGCCGAGCGTCACGAGGCTCAAGACCTGTGTCTGACCGCGCTGGAAGAGACCTGAGCCGTGCGCCCGCGGTGAGACCGCGACCTCGCAGTCGACCTCGCGGATCTCCTCGGTACCGCGTCCGTCCGGCCGCCGTTTGTCGACCGCGATCTTCTTGCGGACGAGATCCTTGTAGATCGCCTCCGCGGCCTTCTTGACGTAGCCCTTGGTCAGGCTGTCCTTGACC
>JBPCJB010000143.1:0-3929 GCA_051005735.1 Gaiellaceae bacterium
CCTGCTTCTCCTCCATCGCGCGGGAAAGGGAGAAGAGCCCGAGGACGTCCTCGCCACGGATCTTCCGATTCTCGCGACGGTTACCGTCTGGGCGGCGACGAGCGCCGCCATCCTCGTCTGGAGCTAAGGGGCCTGTCCAGGACGTGACGGGGTGGATGACGCGCGGCACGTGGTGAGAGGCAAGGACGCAGGGAGCCCCGATATGCAGGCATATCGGGGCGACCGAGGACATAGCATCGCGCCGCGTGACGCCCGTCAGGCGCCCTGGCGCACTTTCTGGGCAGGCCCCTTAACCCGCGTAGAGGTGTTGGAGCACGGCGGCGTCCTGGGAGCGCTCGAGCCGCTCGAGCCGGCTGTCGACGCCCTTCCAGCCCGACGAGACGAGATCGACGAGGAGCGCGAGGTCGTCGATCCGGGCGTGCCGCTCGGCAAGCAGATCGCCTTCGAGCCGCTCGAGCCGGCGGATCGCCTGATTCAGGAGACCGCGAATCTCGGCGATGTGCCGCGCAACCGGGAGCACCTCTTGACGCAAGCCGTCACGGACGGCGGAGCCGACCCGCTCCGGCAACGCCCCCTCCAGCTCTGCGGTCGCCTCGGCCAGAGCCTCGATCTGGTTGCGCGAGCGCGAGAGTGCGGCCTCGAGCTGCGCCGGCGCCACCCGGCCGGCGGCGGCGTCCGCGATCCGAGCCTTCGCGCGCTCCAGAGCCTGATCGTCCACGGGCAGGAGGCTACGCTCCGCGTCGGATGGACACGACCGAGCTCGAGTACGAGCTGCCTCCGGCACTGATCGCGCAGCGGCCGGCGGAAGACCGCGACGGGTCGCGACTCCTCGTCTACGACCGGGAGAGCGGCGCGATTCGCCACCGTGTCTTCGCGGAGCTGCCCGAGGAGCTGCACGGCGAGCTGGTCGTGGTCAACGACACCCGCGTCGTTCCGGCCCGGCTCGACTTGCGGCGCGCGAGCGGGGGAGCGGCCGAGGTGCTGCTGCTCGAGCGCCTGGACGAAAACGGCATCTGGGAGGGTCTGGCGCGACCCTCACGGAAGCTCCGAGCAGGAGATCGGCTCGGGCCTGTCGAGCTGCTGGAGTCGCTCGGCGACGGACGCTGGCGGCTGCGGCTCGACGGCGCTTCCCACGGCGAGACCCCGCTGCCGCCCTACATCACGGAGCCGCTCGCCGATCCGCTCCGCTACCAGACGGTCTACGCGAACGAGGCGGGCTCGGCGGCGGCGCCGACGGCCGGACTTCATTTCACCCCGGAGCTGCTCGGCCGACTGGAGGTCGAGCGCGTGACCCTCCACGTCGGCCTCGACACCTTTCGTCAGCTCACCACCGACACCGTCGAGGAGCACGAGCTCCAGGGCGAGCGCTACGACGTTCGACCGGAAGCGTGGGAGCGGATCGCCGCCGCGAGGCGCGTCCTCGCCGTCGGGACGACGAGCGTCCGCGTGCTCGAGACGGTGACAAGCAACGGTCTGTTACGAGGTCGCACCTCGCTCTTCGTTACGCCCGGGTTCGAGTTCCGCCGCGTCGACGCGCTCCTGACGAACTTCCACCTGCCGCGCTCGACCCTCCTGGCGCTCGTGATGGCGTTCGCCGGCGTCGAGGAGACCCGGCGGCTCTACGAGCTTGCGATCTCCGAGCGCTACCGCTTCTACTCGTTCGGAGATGCGATGCTGATCCTGTGAGCGAGAACGCCACCCTGCTCAGCGCGCTCTGCGCGCGCGCCGTGCGCGAACGCTCGGCGGAACTGGTCGACCAGGCGTTCGCCGACGCCGCCCGGCAGGTGGCCGGAGCGGAGGAGCTTGGCGACGTCCGCGACGGCCTGATCAACATGCCGCTCCCGTTCGACGCGGCCGCCGGGATCGGCGTCGATGCGGACGAGGCGGTCGCACGCGCCGTCGCGCTCGTCGGCGGCCGTGACGCCGAGCTGCTCGAGGAGTTCGCCCGCCGGCCCGACCGAGCCGACCCTGGTTCGATGGGCTGGGTCGTCGAGGACGAGCCGTTCGCCTACCGCTGGAGGCTGTGACCCGTTTTGAGGTGACGGCGACCGACGGCGCCGCCCGCGCCGGCGTCCTCCGCACGGCCCACGGCGAGGTGCGCACCCCGGCGTTCATGCCGGTCGGGACGAAGGGCACCGTCAAGAGCCTCGACCCGGACGAGCTGCGCGCGGTCGGCTCGCAGATCATCCTCGGCAACACCTACCACCTCCACTTCCGCCCCGGCGACGAGCTGATCGCAGAGCTCGGCGGGCTGCACCGATTCTCGGGCTGGGACGGCCCGATCCTGACCGACTCCGGTGGCTTTCAGGTCTTCTCGCTCCGCGACACGCTGCTCGCCGTCGACGATGACGGCGTCGCCTTTCGCTCGGTCTACGACGGCGCGCACGAGCGGTTCACCCCGGAGCTCGCCGCGCGGATCCAGCGGAATCTCGGCTCGGACGTCGCGATGTGTCTCGACGTCTGTCCACCGGCGGGCGTACCGCGCGCCGAGCTCGAGGAGGCGGTCCGCCGCACCAGCCTCTGGGCCGAGCGCCAGCGCGAGGCAGGTCGCGCGGACGGCCAGCTCGTCTTCGGAATCACGCAGGGCGCGGCCGATGAGGAGCTGCGACGCCGCTCGATCGAGGAGCTCGTCGCGCTCGACTTCGACGGCTACGCGCTCGGCGGGCTCGCCGTGGGGGAGAGCCGGGAGGAGATGTTCGCCGCCACGACGTGGGCGGCGCCGCTCCTCCCAGCCGAGCGCCCGCGCTACTTCATGGGAATCGGTGACGCCGAGGGGATCCTGCGCGTGATCGAGGCGGGAATCGATCTCTTCGACTGTGTCCTGCCCACACGCACCGCCCGCACCGGCTCGGCTCTCACGGGGCGCGGCAGGCTCAACCTCAGGAACGCCCGCTTCGCCCGCGACCCGCGACCGCTCGAGGACGACTGCGCGTGCCCAGCCTGCGCTCGTTTCTCGCGCGCTTACATCCGCCACCTGATCAATCAGGAGGAGCTGCTCGGGCTCCGCCTTCTCAGCCTGCATAATCTCCACTTCTTGCTCGAACTGACCGCAGGCGCGCGGGCGGCGATCGAGCGAGGGGAGCTCCAGGCCTACACGGCGGAGCGACTCTCGCGGCTCGCCGGCGACCCCGAAGCGCACTAGGAGGATCGTTGGGACAGCTCGTGATCATCGTCGCCATGTTCGCCCTGCTCTGGCTCCTCCTGATCAGGCCGCAGGCCAAACGGAAGCTCGCGCAGCAGCAGCTTCTCGCCTCGGTCGAGGTCGGCGACGAGATCCTCACCGCCGGCGGTCTCTACGGCCTCGTCCGAGCGATCGGCGAGGCGGACGAGCTCGAGGTCGAGATCGCGCCGGGCACCCACGTCAGGATGGCGCGCCGAGCGGTTGCGGCCGTGATCCCGCCCGACGACGACCTCGACGAGGAGCTCGATGGGGAGCCGGACGTGCTCGAGGGTGAGGTCGTGGAAGTCAACACGGACGCAACACCGCCCGACGGGCGCCGCGGCTAATCTGTTCTCCGCCTTTCGTGGCCACCTCCTACTCGTGAACGAGCTCCTGTGAACCGGCGACCGCATCTCATCCTCGTAGCGCTGATCGTCGCCGGCCTGATCGGCGTCGGTCTCCTCGCCGTGCCCGGCTCCCCGTTCGAGAAGGAGGCGACGCTCGGCCTCGACCTCCAGGGCGGGCTCGAGGTGACCCTGCAGGCGGTACCGCCGAAGAATCGGCAGCTCCAGGAATCCGACCTCGATCGCTCGGTCGAGATCCTGCGCGACCGGATCGACGCGCTGGGCGTCGCCGAGCCCGACATCCGCAAGCAGGGCGAGAACCAGATCGTGGTCGACTACCCCGGTGTCGACGACCCGGAGCGGGTGCTCGAGATCATCGGCCAGACGGCGCAGCTCGAGCTCTTCGACCTCGAGGCGAACCTCGT
>JBPCJB010000144.1:0-20867 GCA_051005735.1 Gaiellaceae bacterium
CGCGCCGTGCTTCTCTGTGGGGGCGTTGCCGCGACGGGGTTTGCGTACCTCTCCTACTTCGGGCGGCTCGCCGGCGCCGCCGCCTCCCGCGCGATCCTCGTCACCTACCTCGTCCCCTCGCTCGCGCTCGTCTACGGCGCGGCCCTCCTCGACGAGTCGATCTCCGCGCTCGCGCTCGTCGGTCTCGCGCTCGTGCTCTCGGGAGTCGCGCTCGGTACACGTCGCACCCAGGTAGCGTCATGAGATGAAGGGCTATTGGCCGAACATCCTCCTGTTGGCCGCGGTCTGGGGCGCGTCGTACCTCTTCATCAAGGTCGCGGTGGACGAGATCGAGCCGGCGCCGATGATGGCCGCGCGCACGCTCCTCGCGGCCGCCGTCCTCGCGACGTATCTCGGCCTCCGGATCGGCTGGAGCCGAGCGGCCGCCGACGTTCGCGCGGCTTGGCGTCACTGCGTCGTCCTCGGCATCCTGAACGCGGCGCTCCCGTTCTGGCTGATCGCCTGGGGCGAGAAGCACATCGACTCCGGGCTCGCCGCGGTCGTCCAGGCGTCCGTCCCGATCTTCAACGCGCTGCTCGTGATCCGCTTCCTCCCGCGCGAGCGCCTGAGCGTCACGCGCGCCCTCGGCCTCGCGGTTGGGATCGTCGGGGTCGGAGTCGTCACCGGGATCAACCCCGACGGCGGCTGGATCGCCGTCGCCGGCGCGCTCGCGGTCGTCGCCTCCTCGCTCGCCTATGCCTCGGCGGGCGTCTACGGCCAGATCGCCGTCTCGGACACCGCCGGCCCCGTGCTCGCGACCGGCTCGATGCTCGTCGGCGGGCTGATCCTGCTTCCGGTCGCGCTCTTTCAGCTCCCGGCGCAGGCGCCCGGCTGGGAGGCGACGGGGTCGGTGCTCGCGCTCTCGCTCCTCGGCACCGCGCTCGCCCAGCTCGTCCTCTTCCGCACGCTCGCGCTCTACGGCTCGTCGCGCCTCTCGCTCGTCACCTACCTGATGCCGGCCTTCGCGCTCCTCTACGGGGGCCTGATCCTCGACGAGGCGATCACCGCCTCGACCCTGCTCGGAGGGGCGTTGATCCTCGGCGGAGTGGCGCTCGCCTCGGGCGCGGTCCATCGGCAGCGGAGCTCGACGGCGCCCGTGCAAACATGAGCGTCGCCATCCGTCGCGCAACGGCCGCCGACCTCGACTTCGTCGCGGAGCTCTACGCCGACGAGGACGTTCGTCCCTGGCTGGCCGCCGTCGGCCCCTACGATCGCGAGGCCGTGCACGGTGCGCTGGAGCGCTTCGAGCGCGATCCCAGCTCGGGCGGGCTGATCCTGATCGAGGCCGACGGGGAGCGGGCAGGCGTCTCTGCCTGGGAGCTCGTCTACGAGCGGAGCAGGATCGCGCGCCTCGGCGGGCTCGCAATCCATCCCAGCTTTCGCGGACGTCGGATCTCCGACGAGGCCGCGCGCCTGCTCCAGCGCCTGTTGATCGTCGAGCTCGGCTTCCACCGCCTCGAGCTCGAGGTCTACGGCTTCAACGAGCGGGCGCAGCGCCACGCCGAGCGTGCCGGCTTCGTCCGCGAAGGGGTCAAACGGAAGGCCTATCGCCGCGGCGACGGCTGGGTCGACGGCGTCTGCTACGCGCTGATCGCCGAGGATCTCGAATCAGGGAGCGGCGACCGCGATCCCGAGCTCCCGCGCGGCTGACTCCATCCGGGAGTCGTAGGTGACGAGCACCCCGAGATCCGGCCCGAGCGCCAGCGCCGCGGCGACGTGGACCGCGTCGAGAGTCCGGAGATCCACCCGCAGGTCGCCGGCGGAGTCGAGCAACCGGCTTTCGAGCCTCACGATCCGAAGCGTCCCGAACTGCGCGCGCGCCGCCGCGATCACCTCCGACCCGTACGGCGCGAGAGCGCGAATCGCCTCCGTGCGGATCAGAGCACAGGAGGCGCGCCTCGGCCACTGCCCCAGCCAGCTCTCGAGCCGGGCGGACTCGGGCTCCTCGGCGATCGTCTTGACGAAAGCGGACGTGTCGAGATATGCGAACGTCACCGCTCGTCGGCCCGGAGCGCGGCAAGTACCTCCGAGGGAAGCGGCACGCCCGGTATCGGTTCGAACCGCGGCCCGAACGCGAGCAGATCGCCCTCGGCCTCGCTGATCCGCCCTTCCGCGATCAGCGACTCCAATCCCCGAGCGGGAGGAGGCAGCGGCTCGAGCCGCGCGACGGGCCGCCCGCGGTCCGTGACCTCGAAGCTCTCCCCGGCGGCCGCCCGGCGAACCCAGCGGCTTGCGTGCTGTCGCAGCTCCCGGATCCCGATCCGCTCCATGTGCGTCATTGTAGCACTCTCACGATTTCGATGCTCGGCTCGCGGACGATCCCAGTGTCGACCGGCAGGACGTCGATCCCGGGCCTTGATCCAGTCCGCCACGTGTGCGTACTAGGGGCCGCCAGGACAACGGTCGGACCAAGCTCTCGTGGCGCGCTAGGCTGCCGGCATGGAGCTGATCCACACCTGCTACCGGATCACGGAGATCGACCGCTCGGTCGCCTTCTACACCGCGCTCGGCTTCGAGGAGCGGCGGCGAATGCCGATCCGCGACGAGGCGATCAACGTCTTCCTCGGCCTGCCGGGCGACGACGACCGCCTCGAGCTGACCTACAACCACGGCGTCGACTCCTACGAGGTCGGCACCGGCTACGGACACATCGCGCTCACCGTCGACGACATGGAGCAGACGCTCGCCGACCTCGCCGAGCAGGGAATCGAGCCCGAGCGCCCGCCCTACTCGCTGCGCGAGGGCGGCTCGACAATCTGCTTCGTCCGCGATCCCGACGGCTACCGGATCGAGCTGATCGAGCGTCGCTGAACCCATGGCCATGAACGAGCCTCGGAACGAGCGCCCTCCACCGAGCCTCGCACCTTCCGGGCCCGCGGGTGTACGGGCGTTGATAGAACAGACCGCATGGCGACGCGCACCGATCGGCACCTGTCGACGGAGGAACTCGAGGCGGGGCTCGACCTGATCCGCCGTGCGCCTCCGTCGGACGGAGTCGTCGAGCTGATCGTGAGGCGCCCTGCCGAAGGAGAGCGGGAGGTGCTCGAAGAAGGCGTGCTCGACCTCGTCGAGGGCCTGGTCGGGGACACGTGGCGCGCCCGCGGGAGCAAGCGAACGGCGGACGGCTCGGCGCACCCGGACATGCAACTCAACGTGATGAGCGCCCGCGTCGTCGAACTCGTAGCGGCGGGCGAGCGGGAGCGTTGGGCGCTCGCCGGCGACCAGCTCTACGTCGACCTCGACCTCTCGGAGGCGAACTTGCCGCCGGGGACGCGGCTCGCGCTCGGCTCGGCCGTCGTCGAGGTGACCGCAGAGCCGCACACGGGCTGCGCCAAGTTCGTCGCCCGTTTCGGCGGCGACGCGCACCGCTTCGTGAACACGAGGACGCACCGGCACCTGCGCCTGCGCGGGCTGAATGCGAAGGTCGTCGAGCCGGGCGCGGTTCGCCGCGGCGACACGATCCGCAAGCTCTGACCTCGGCGACCTGTGCGAACGCGGCGAATGCTCACCGTGGTCGGCTGTCACGCCGGCGGTGAGATCGGCAACGTCATCGTCGGGGGTGTCCTTCCGCCTTCGGGCGCGACGGTCTTCGAGCAGATGCAGACGCTGCAACGTGAGGGCGACTGGCTGCGGCGGCTGCTCCTCCGAGAGCCGCGAGGCAGCGTCGCCTGTCACGCGAATCTCGTCGTCCCGCCGACCCGCTCGGACTGCGACGCCGGCTTCATCATCATGGAGCCGACCGAGTATCCGGCGATGTCGGGCTCGAACTCGATCTGTACGACAACCGTCCTGCTCGAGACCGGGATGCTCCCGATGAGCGAGCCCGAGACGGTCGTGCGCCTGGAGGCGCCGGGCGGGGTCGTCGAGGCGCGCGCGACCTGCCGCGACGGGCGGTGCGAGAGCGTCGAGGTCACGAATGTTCCCTGCTTCGCGGAGCGCCTCGACGCGCCGCTAGAGGTGGAGGGGCTCGGGACGCTGACCGTGGACGTCGCCTACGGCGGCATGTGGTACGCGATCGCCGACGCACGGGCGCTCGGGTTCGCCCTCGAGCCGAGCGAGGCCCGCGACCTCTCGCTCGCCGGCGAGCGGATCCGCGCTGCCGCGCGCGAGCAACTCCCGTGCGCGCACCCGGAGAACCCGGCGATCTCGGGCGTCAGCATCGTCCAGATCGCCGAGCCCTGGCAAGGCATCGGTCGGATCAGCCGGAACGCCGTCGTCGTGGCGCCCGGACGGCTCGACCGCTCCGCCACTGGCACAGGCCTGTCGGCGCGACTGGCCGTCCTCCACGCGCGCGCACTGATGCAGGTCGGCGACGCGATGACGCACTCCTCCGTGCTCGGCTCCACGTTCGACGGCCGGATCGTCTCGGAGGCGCGGGCCGGCGATCGCGCCGCGATCGTGCCCGCGATCCGCGGCAGCGCCTGGATCACGGGCGTGACCCAGCTCTACGTCGATCCGGACGACCCGTTTCCCGAGGGTTACGTGCTGCCGGACACCTGGGGCGTCACGGGGCTCGACTACCAGGGCTAGTCCGGGCTGGAGGTGCGGGTAACCGCACCCCCGAGACGCCAGGCCGCCGCACCAAGCTACCTCCCGCGCTTTGAGACGCTTGACCCACGCTGGCGGAGCCTCCGCAGCAGACGATGAGTTCTTCGGGCTCGAACGGTCGTAGTGGAAAATCGGGACGAAAGAAGGGAAGCGATGGAGCAGCAAGCACCGGAATCAAACGGGACGAGGCGCGCCGCGCACGAGCGCCTCTCGAGCGGAGCGCTCGCCGGCTGGGCGCGCGCCTGCGCCACCCATCCGTGGCGCGTCGTCTTCGCCTGGATCGGCCTCGTCGCCGTCCTGATCGGCCTGGTCGCGACGGTCGGCGGGTCATTGCGGGACGAGTTCGAGATCCCGGGCTCGGACACCCAGCGCGCAACCGACCTGATCGAGGCCGAGTTCGCGGCCGAGCAGGGCGGCGTCCTCAACGTCGTCTTCGCCGCTCCTGAGGGCGAGCGGCTCGACACGCCCGCTCGCAAGGCGGCGATCGAGGACGCGATCGCGCGCCTCCGCTCCCAGGAGTTCAAGCCGACCGAGGACGAGGCGGGACTGACGAGCATCGCGGACCCGTTCAGCGACCAGACCTTCTCGGACAATGGCCGGATCGTGTACGCCGAGGCTCAGTTCGACCGGGTCATCTACGACAAGGATCGCGAGGCCGTCGTCGCCGTCCAGGATGCGGCTCGAGAGACCGTCGAGGCGGCCGGGGTGACGGTCGAGTACAACGGTGAGGCCGAGTTCCCGCCGGTCGAGCAGGGCACGTCCGAGCTGCTCGGCCTGCTCGCGGCGATCCTCGTGCTACTCGTCGTCTTCCGGACGTTCGTCGCGATGTTCATCCCGATCGTGCTCGCGATCGTCGCGCTCGCGACGGCGTTCCTGCTCCTGTTCATCCTCGCGGGCCTGACGGACATCAACACGATCACCCCGATCCTCGTCTCGATGATCGGCCTCGGGGTCGGGATCGACTACTCGCTGTTCATCGTCACGCGCTTCCGGCAGCTTCTCCACGACGGGCTCTCGCCGCGCGACGCTGCGGCCGAGGCGGGCGCGTCTGCCGGACGGGCCGTGCTCTTCGCCGGCCTGACGGTGGCGATCTCGGTGGCCGGCCTGGCGTTCTTCGGGCTCGACTTCGTGACCAAGCTCGGGATCGGGAGCGCCCTCGGCGTCGTGACGACGGTGCTGATAGCGAACTCGTTGCTCATCGCCGTGCTGCGGCTGCTGGGCCACAAGATCGACCGCCTGAAGGTGCCGTTCCTCCCCCACGTCGACGACTCGGAGGCAGCGCGCGAGAAGACCCTCGTCGCGCGCTGGGGCAGGTTCGTCTCGGCAAACGCCCGGATCGTCTTCCCGGTCGTCCTGTTGCTCGTGATCGGGCTCGCGTCGACGTCGGCGCTCGTCCGCCTCGGGGCCGCCGACCAGGGGACGCAGCCCACGGCGCAGACCAGCCGGCGGGCCTACGACCTGCTGGCGGCGGGCTTCGGCGCGGGCTTCAACGGGCCGATCCCGATCGTCGTGGACGTCAACGGCGACGCGCAGGCGCCGCAGAGGATCGCCGACGCCGTGGAGGACCTGCCGGGCATCGCCTCCGTCGGCGAGCCGCAATTGAACGACGAGAAGACCGTCGGCATCGTCTTCGTGACGCCGGAGGCGGCGCCGCAGGACGAGGCGACCGGCGAGCTCGTCGACCGGCTCCGCGGCGAGGTCGTGCCGGCCGCCACGGCGGGCGGCGACGCGGTCGCCTACGTCTCGGGTCAGACGGCGGCGTTCAAGGACATCGGCGATCGGATCGTGGAGCGGCTGCCGCTCTTCCTGCTCTTCGTGATCGGGGTCACGTTCATCGTCCTGGCGATGGCGTTCAGGTCGATCGTCGTCTCGTTGACGGCGGCGATCACGACGATCCTGTCGGCGTTCGTGGGCTTCGGCGTCCTGACGCTCGTCGTCCAGGAGGGCCACCTGCTCGGCCTGACTGGGCTCGACAGGACGGGTCCGATCGAGACGTTCGTCCCGCCGATCACGTTCGCGATCCTGTTCGGGCTCTCGATGGACTACATGGTCTTCCTGATGAGCCGCATCAGGGAGGAGCACGTCCACGGCCTGAGAACGCGGGCAGCGGTCGAGCACGGGATCTCCGCGATCGGACGCGTGGTCGTCGCGGCGGCGGTGATCATGGGCACGGTCTTCGCGGCCTTCATCCTCAGCGCCGATCGGATCCCGAAGGAGTTCGGCATCCTGCTCGCCGTCGCGATCCTCACCGACGCGTTGATCGTGCGGATGACGCTCGTGCCGGCGTTCTTCACGCTCCTGGGCGAGAAGACGTGGTACATCCCGCGCTGGCTCGACCGCGTGCTCCCGAGGCTCACCATCGAGCCTCCGCACGGCGACCAGTCGGGGGCTGTCGTCGAGAGCCCGCCGCTACCCGTCGGCCGCTCCTGAGCGAAGCTCGGGCGGCGGAGAGCCGAAGCGCTCCGCCGCCCGAGTGAGTGCTTCAGCGCGGCTGGGGGACGATCCGGATGTAAGGACGCGGCTCCTTCCAGCCGTCCGGATACGTCTCCTTGGCCTCGTCGTTCGAGACGGAGCCGGCGATGATCACGTCGTCCCCCTGCTGCCAGTTCGCCGGAGTCGCGACCTTGTGCTTGGCGGTGAGCTGCAGCGAGTCGAGCACGCGCAGCACCTCGTCGAAGTTGCGGCCGGTCGTCATCGGATAGACGAGCACGAGCTTGATCTTCTTGTCGGGGCCGATCACGAAGACGTTGCGCACCGTCTGGTTGTCGGCAGGCGTGCGACCGAGCGGGTCGCCCTCGGTGCTCGCGGGGAGCATCCCGTACTGCTTCGAGACGTTGAAGTCGACGTCGGCGATGATCGGGTAGTTGGGCGCGTGTCCCTGCGTCTCCTCGATGTCCTTCGCCCACTCCGCGTGGTTCCCGACGGGATCGACGGAGAGCCCGATCACCTTCACGTTCCGGCGGTCGAACTCGGGCTTCAGGCCGGCCATCGTACCGAGCTCGGTCGTGCACACCGGCGTGAAGTCCTTTGGATGCGAGAAGAGCACCGCCCAGGAGTCGCCGAGCCAGTCGTGGAAGCGGATCTTCCCGTCCGTCGTCTCCGCCTCGAAATCCGGTGCCGCGTCGCCGAGCTGCAAGGTCATCGTCTCTCCTTCTCCGAATCGGTCGCGATCCTCTCCACGATAACGGCCGCGGCGAGGGCTACGCGGCCGGCTCGACCGCGTGGCGGACGCGGTCGCGGGCCTCCGAGAAGCGGAGCGCCTCGTACGCGATCAGGCCGGCGCAGATCGCGGTCACCGTCGCGAGGGTCGCGAGCGCGGGCAGCTCGACGGCGGCGGGCAGGAGCGCGAGGAGCAGAGCTATCGCGACGAGTCTCTGCCGATTGAGCGACCGCACGTTCCGCAGCCGGAACAGGATGTGCGCGACAAGGTAGAGCGCAACCCCGCCGCAGAGAGAGATCGCCGGGACGAGCGCGAGCGGGTCGCCGACATGCGCGAGCGTCTTCTTCAGCCCGACGGCGAAGAGCACGATCCCGAGCACCATCGGCAGGTGCAGGTAGCTGTACGAGTCGCGCGCCATCGTCAGTTGCGCCTTCCCTGTCGCCTCGCGCAGCTTCCGCTCGGCCACGATCGCGACCACGTCGAAGTAGGCCCCACCAAAGCGCTGCGGCGACGGCCAGCCCGAGCGCGGCGGCGACGACGACGCCTGCGGTGAGCGGCCCGGTCGCGCCGGCGCCGAGAGCCACGATCGACTCGCCGAGCGCGATGATCACGATCAGGCCGTGCCGATCGGCGAAGTGACCGGCCGAGAGGCGCCAGCCACGGCCTCCGCCGACGTATGCGCCTAGGAGATCCGCCACGAGCGCGATCGACCAGACGATCCCCTGCGCCGGCCCGTCGAGCCCGGCCGCGACGAAGAGCAGCCCGCCTGCGACGATCGTTCCGACCCCGAGGCGCCCGACCGCCCCGAGGAGGTCGCGGTCGCCGAAGCCCGCCACGGCGTACAGCGAAAGATGCGCCACCCGCACGAGCGAGTACGCGCACGCGAAGAGGATCGCGTCGTCGTCGAAGGCACCCGGAACGGCGAGCGAGGCCACGAACATCGCCGCCATCGCGCCGAACATGGCGAGCCGCACGAACCCTTCCTCCGGGTTGATCGTGTTCGTCAGCCACGCGTATGCGGCCCAGCCCCACCAGAGGACGGCAAGCACGAGCGTCCCCTTCGCGAGCCCGGTCCAGGTGGGCTGCGCCGAGACGAGCCCTGTGACCTGCGTGAGCGCGAAGACGAAGATCAGGTCGAAAAAGAGCTCGAGCGGGGTGACGCGTTCCTCGCCGCTCTCGCGCTGGCGGGGCTGAGCCATGCCCGGAATCTACTGCTCGCGCAACTCGAAGGAATCGCCCCAGGCCGCCTTGCGAGCGCGTCGGTAGGCGCTCCGGTCTCGCTTCGAGACGGTGATCCTGCTCACTCCCTCGGGCTCGCAGAGGTCGAGCAGAACGTGGCCGGTGCGGATCTGCGGCGCGCGGACGATCCGGGCGGCCGCGCGCGGATGCGGGGCTCGCGTCAGGGCCGAGTACGAGTACTTCTCGTCCTCGAAGCCGCGCTCGACCGCCTTTACGGCCCGGTGCGACTCGCTCCGCTCCAGCCGAACCGGGAAGTGGCACCAGTCCGGCGGCGCGAGCGGACAGGCACGATCGTGCGGACACGGAGCCAGCGTGAAGCCGGCCGCTCCGAGCGCCGCATCGCGGACGGTGAGGACTCGACGGTATCCGGCCGGCGTTCCGGGCTCGAGCACGACGAGCGTGTCCCTCGTGCGGGCCCAGAGCGAGTCGGCCGTCCGCTTCAGGTCCTTGTCGGGAAGCTCGTTCAGGACATAGCCGGCGAGCACGAGGTCGAACGGGCCGCTTGCGCGCGCGTCGTCGAGCTCGCCGGCGATCCACTCGGCGCCGGCCGGAGTCAGCTCTCGGCCGAGCTCGAGCATCGCCGGCTCGGCCTCGACGAGCACGATCCGCTCGAGTTCCGGCCAGATCTCGCGGGCCGCCCAGCTCGCGGTGCCCGGCCCGGCTCCGACATCGAGTAGCGACCGCGGCTGCCATTCGGGCCGCTGCTCCCGGACACGCGTGAGCACAGCGACCGCGGCGGCGTACGTCGCGGGAGCGCGCTGCGCCGCATACGCGAGGGCGTCGTCGCGCGTTCGAGCCGCGCGGGTGGCGCGGCCTTGCCGATAGTCGTTCGTGAGCCTGACAGCGGCAGCCTCGAGCCGGCCGCGATCGGCCTCGCGGACGAGCTCGTCGATCGCGGCCCGGAGCGGCGGCGGCAGCTCGCGCGAGATCACGCCCGCACCGTACTCTCCTGCGGATGCGCCGGATCGCGATCGTCGCCGGAGGCTGGGCCGCCGTCGTCAGCGGCGCTCCCTCCACATCGCACGCGGTCGCCACCGGCCGCGATCCGCTCGAGGCGGCGAAGGCCGCGGGCGCGATCCTCCTGCCGCGATCGACGCGGACGCTGCCTCTGATCCTGGCCGCCGTCCCGGTGCATCTCGGCGCCTCGCTCGGCTGGGCGCTCGTCCTCGATCGGCTAGGCGTTCGCAGCATGGCTCGCGGAGCGGCCGCGGGACTCGCAATCGCCGCACTCGACGTCGGCATCGTCGGCCCCCGATTCCCGCGGGTGCGTGCGCTCCCACGTGCGCCGCAGATCCTCGATCACCTGGTCTACGGCGCAATCGTCGGCGCCGTCCTCTCGAGGGCGCGCGAGCGCGATTCGGTACCGTGACGGACATGGCGGCCGACGTCCAAGCGGGCAACGAGCACGAGGTCGCCTGCCCACACTGCAAGAAGACCTTCACGGCGGCGCTGCTGCCCGGTCGCCGCGCCCGAGGATTCAAGTGCCCGCACTGCAGACTCTTCGTTCCGCTCGAGCGAACCGCCGGCTCGTCGCGGTAGTCAGCTCAGAAGCGGAAGGCCGAAGAGTCGCTCGCTCCGGGGTCGACGCTCGGGGGCGCCAGCTCCCTCACCTGTCCCAGACAGACGTGTTCCGAACAGACGTGTCTGAGGGACTGTCCCTCGGATCAGAGTGTCTTAAACAGACGTGTCCGAGGGACTGTCCCTGGGACCTGTCTCTTTCGGACAGGGGCGGCCGCCGTTCTCCCTGCAAATCGACCTACACGCAGTTGCGGAGCGCCTGCGCCTCGGGCAGGCCCTCGAGCTTCTTCAGCGTGTTGTTCTCGATCTGCCGGATCCGCTCGCGCGTCACCCCGAACGTTCGCCCGACCTCCTCGAGCGTGCAGGGCGACGTGCCGGAGAGGCCGAAGCGGAGCTCGATCACCTTGCGCTCGCGCTCGGGCAGCGCCGAGAGCGCCATCTCAACGTCCTCGCGCCGCAGGGAGAGGGACGCGGTATCGAACGGGGACTCGGCCGAGTCGTCGGGAACGAAGTCGCCGAGCGAGCTCTCCTCCTCCTCGCCGATCGGCTTCTCCAGCGAGACCGGCATCTGCGCCATCCGCAGGATGTCGCGGACCTCGTCCGTCGGGATCTCGAGCTCCTCCGCGATCTCGTCGGGCCGCGGCTCGCGGCCGAGGCGCTGGACGAGCTGCCGCTCGATGTGGACGACCTTGTTCAGCTTCTCGACCATGTGCACTGGGATTCGGATCGTGCGCGCCTTGTCGGCGATCGCCCGGGTGACGGCCTGCCGGATCCACCAGGTCGCATAGGTCGAGAACTTGAAGCCCTTGCGGTAGTCGAACTTCTCGACCGCGCGGATCAACCCGAGCGAGCCCTCCTGGATCAGGTCGAGGAAGGAGAGGCCGCGGCCGAGGTAGCCCTTCGCGATCGAGACGACGAGGCGGAGGTTCGCCTCGACCATCTGCGTCTTCGCGGACATGTCGCCGCGCTCGATCCGCTTCGCCAGGTAGACCTCCTGGTCGGCCGTAAGGAGCGGCACCTTGCCGATCTCCCGGAGATAGAGGCGCAGCGAGTCGAGCGACGGCTCGACCGTGAGGTCGAGCTGCGGCGCCGGCTTCGCGTCCTCCTCGGCGAGCGCGGGCTGCTCGTGGGGCGGCGACTTGTACTGCTCTCCTTCGACGAGCTCGATCGAGTGGTCGATCAGATAGGTGTAGAAGTCCTCGATCTGCTCCTTCGAGAGGTCGACTTCCTCGAGTCCGGAGACGATCTCGTCGTAGGTGAGGAAGCCTTTCTCCTGGCCCTGGGTGACAAGCTTCTGGAGCTCTTCCACCTCGGGAAGCGCGATGTCGACGGTGAGCATGAACCTCGGCTTTCGTCGTGAGCGGACGGGGGCTTGAGACGCACGGCAACCTGCCTAGACACACGAAGAGCCGGTTCGCGAAGCCCCGGCTCTGACCATCGAAGGTCGGATACTACATCGGAAACTCCCGAGGGTGGTAGCCGGATTTCAACCACCGTCCGACCGCTCCGAGACGATCTCCCCGACGACCTCTCCGAGCGAGTTCTCGAGCGGCACCACTCCCAGCTCCTCCGTCTCGAGGCCCAGTCGCGAGAGCAGCTCGGCAAGCGCCGAGCGCACAGCGCGGGTTGCCCCGTCCTCCACCTTGAGCGCCAGTCCGAGCCCGTTCGGCCCGGCCGCGCACATGAGCCCCTCGGCGCCGCCCTTAGCGGTGAAGTCGAGAAGCACCTGCATCACGAGCACGTCCGCGGCCCGCGGCCCGCGAATCAGCTCGGGGTGGGCGCGCATCGCGGCGCTGACTCGCGAACCGCCGTCGATCTCCTCGAGCCGCGAGAACATCAGCGCCATTCGCTCGAGCGGAAGCGCGAAGGTCGGCACCGCGCAGCCGTCGATCGCGACGGGGAGCTCGCCGGTGTCGGCATCGGCCGCAGTGGCGATCTCGGCGAGGCACGCCTGCTGAACCGGATGGCGCATGAGGTGGTAGCCCTGGCTCTCCCACCCGCGCGCACGGCAGAGAGCGAGCATGCCGGCGTGCTTGCCGGAGCAGTTGTGGTGCAGCTTCGTCGGCCCGGCGCCTTCGCCCGCAGTACCGAGCTCGAGCTCGTCCTCCTCGGCGGGCGCCTTCGCGAGCAGCGCGCGGACGGCGTCGAGTTGCTCCGCGCTCGCGAGATGGGAGGCGGACGCGATCGCGACGTCCAGCTCGCTGAGGTCGTCGCGCGCGCGCACGAGCGGCAGCGCCTGAAAGGGCTTGGCGGACGAACGCAGCAGGGTCACGAGCATCGGGTCGCCGGCCTCGGCGACCACGGCGCCGTCCTGAACGGCGACTGCGTGGACGTAGTGCACCGCCTCGACGACGCCGCCGCGGCGGACGACTACCCTGATGGGATCCACGGCGGGGAGGTTACGTGCCAGAGTTACCCGAGGTCGAAGCTTGGACTCGCGCCCTCGACGGCCCGGTCTCGGCGTCGCCCGTGCTCCGCGCGGGGCCGGCGCACATCGCGACCCTGAAGACGTTCGACCCGCCGCTCGCGGCACTCGAAGGACGGCAGCTCGAGGGCGCGAGCAGGCGCGGCAAGTGGCTCCTCTTCCCCACCGACGACGGCGAGCTCGTCCTGCGCATCCATCTGATGAGCGCCGGCCGGATCCGCCAACTGGCTCCGGGTGCGAAGGGGCCGAAGACCCCGGCCTTTCGGCTTCGCTTCGAGAGCGGAGGGGAGCTCGTGCTCACCGAGGCCGGCGCGAAGAAGCGGGCGGGCGTCTGGCTGGAGACACCGGCGCAAACCGAGGCCGAGCTCGCCCACCTCGGGCCGGAGGCGCTCGGGCTCGGAGTCGAGGGCCTGGGCGAGATCCTCGCGGCCGAGAACCGGCGCCTCCATTCGTTCCTGCGCGACCAGCGCGCGCTCGCCGGGATCGGCCGTGCGCACGCCAACGAGATCCTGAACCGGGCCGGGCTCTCGCCGTTCGCGTTGACGACGCAGCTCTCCGGTGCGGAAATCGACCGGCTCGCGACTGCGATCGACGAAGATCTGGCGCGAGCGCTCGCGCTGCGCGAGGCGGGCAAGGGCGATAAAGACGTCTATCTCGTCCACCGGCGCCTCGGCGAGCCTTGCCCGCGCTGCGGAGGCCCCATCCACCAAGTCGACTACGACGAGCATACGGTCTTCTACTGCCCGGCCTGCCAGACGGGCGGCCGCATCCTCAAGGATCGGCGGCTGTCGCGCCTGCTGCGCTGATCGGCGAACCTCCGCTCGCCATTCTCCAGCTAGCGGACGCCGAGGGACAGTCCCTCAGACACGTCTGCAATGGACATGTCTGAGGGGACATCGACACGTCTGGGTGGAACACGTCCGAGGGACTGTCCCTTGTCAGTCGCCGGGCTCAGTTGGGCAGCGTTACGACGAGCCGGTCGCCGTCGAGCACGACCTCGCCGCCCAGCGCCCGCACGATCCTGACGGCGACGGCGGAGCCTAGATCCTTCGGATCGTCGCCGAGCACAATCGGCGCCGCGTCAGGCAGGACCGGGGCGATCGACACCTCGGCTCCAGCGACGTTCGCAGAGACCTCGACACCGCCATGACGGGCGGCCGCGCGCACGAGCGCCGCGAGCGAGCGCTCGATCGCCGCGACATCGACTTCCACCGTCGCGCCCTCACCGGTCGCAGCGGGGACCGCGGCCCGAATTAGCTCGAGCGAGTCGACCTCGCGCAGCACCGGGTCGTAGTGGCCCCCCTCGATCCGGGCCGCGACTGAGAGGACATCGAGAAGCTGCGCGAGCTCGTCACCCGCCGCGTCGATGATCGTCAGATAGCGGGCATGTGTATCGCCGAGATCATCGTTCCTAAGCATCGTCTTCGCGAAGCCCTGGATCGTGGCGAGCGGCGTCCGCAGGTCGTGGCAGGCGAGCGAGACGAGACGGGAGAAGTCGTCGGCCACGTCGTTGCTAGCGTAACCGCATGGCCCGAACGCCAGACGCGATCCAACAGGATCTCCAGGCGTCCGCCCCGGAGATCGAGCTCTCGCTCACCCGCGCCGGCGTCACCCGCGTCTCTAAGGCGATCCGCGTCCGTCATGAGAGCCGCGAGACGGTGATGGCCGCCGAGATCGAGTGCACCGTCGACCTCGACAAGGCCCAGAAGGGCGTGCACATGTCGCGTTTCGCCGAGCTCTTCGAGGAGGCGATCGAGTCGGTCGTCGCGTCGGAGGCGCTCCACGTCGAGGCGCTCGCCGAGCACATCGCCCGCCACATCGTCGAGCGCCAGCAGGCGCTGCGGGCCGAGGCGCGGATCACCGCGCGCTGGCCGATGCGGCGCACGACCCCCGTGAGCGGGCTGCCCACGCAAGAGCTCGTCTCCCTGATCGGGATTGCCGCGGCGTCGACGAGCGGCGTTCGCCGGGTGGTGGGCGTCGAGGCGAGCGGGATCAACGCCTGTCCCTGCGCGCAGGGACTCGTGCGCGACCGCGCCGGCGAGCGACTCGCCGAGGCCGGCTACGAGGACGACGACGTCGAGCGGATCCTCAAGCTCGTTCCGATCGCGACGCACAACCAGCGCGGTCGTGGCACCCTCTACGTGGGCACCGAGCGCCGCCTCGACGCGAACGACCTCGTCGCGATCGTGGAGAGCTCGATGAGCGCGCCGATCTACGAGCTCTTGAAGCGCCCTGACGAGCTCTTCGTGGTCGAGCGCGCGCACCTGCGGCCGCGCTTCGTCGAGGATTCGGTTCGGATCGCGCTCGCTTCCGTCCTCGCTTCGATCCCCGACCTCGACGACGACGATTTTCTCTACTCGCGCCAAGTCAACTTCGAGACGATCCACTCTCACGACGTGCTCGCAGAGCGGCAGGGAACCGTTGGCGAGTTGCGAGTCGAGCTCGACTCGGGCGCACGCGCGCCACGGCACACCTCGCTCGACGACTGGCTGCGGGCCGCCTAGCCTCAGGCCCGCCGCAGCCGGAAACGGCTCTCCGTCCCGGCTCGCAGCCGCGCGAGATTCGGCCGATGGAGGAGCAGGACCGCGATACCCGCGGCGGCGGCGAAGACGAGCACGGGCCACGGCTCGCCGAGCGCAAGCCCGACGAGCGGCAGCGACGCCGCCGTCACCATCGAGGCAACCGAGGCGTAGCGGGTGACGAGGAAGGTGACGAGCCAGATCCCGAGCCCGATCAGGCCGAGCAGCGTCGCGATCCCGAAGAAGGTGCCGCCTGCCGCCGCGACCGCCTTCCCGCCCTTGCGGAAGCCGAGGAAGAGCGGGCGCCAGTGGCCGAGCATGGCGAGTCCGCCGGCGACCGCGCCCGTCAGCTCGTTGACGAGGAGCGTCCCGACGAGCGCCGGCACGAACCCCTTGGCAATGTCGAGCAGGACGATCGGGATCCCGTAGCGCCTGCCGTAGGTTCGCCAGACGTTCGTAGCGCCGATGTTGCCGCTGCCGGCGGTCCGGACATCCTCGCCTTTGAGTGCGAGCACCGCCCAGTAGCCGAACGGCATCGAGCCGAGCAGGTAGGCGCCGACGACCACGAGCGCGATCGTCATCTCGTGGCCGTCCTACCTGTCCGCAAGCGCCGTGTCCGGAACCGACGTGTCCGAGGGACTGTCCCTCCCCGCATCGGCGCTATTTGAGCGGGATCTGGTACTTCGATACCCAGTCGTTGACAACGCCCCAGTCGAGGTTCGCCAGGAACGCGTCGATATAGGCGCCGCGGTCGGTCTGGAAGTCGAGGAAGTAGGCATGCTCGTAGACGTCGAGCGCGACGAGAGGGGTCGCGTTCCAGATCGGATAGGTGTTCTGCGTGTCGCCGAGGTAGTTGAAGAGCCGGCCCTCGTCCCAGTCGTAGGCTGTCCAGGCCCAGCCGCGCCCGGCCATCCCGGTAGCCTTGAGATCGGCCTGCCATTCCTCGGCCGAGCCGAAGTCCCGTGCGATCAGTCCTGCGACGGCGCCGCTCGGGCTGCCGCCATCGCCGCCGAGGTGCTCGAAGTAGACCTCGTGGTTCTTGATCCCGCCGATCGCGAACGAGAGCTCGACCTTGAGCCCGCGAAGCTCCGAGTAGACCTGGTTCGCAGTCGCGAGATCGGCGCCACCAAGCTTGCCGAGGATCTCGTTCCGCTTGCCGACGTAGCCCTCATAGAGCTTGTAGTGGGCCTCGACCGAAGCGCGGGAGATGCCGTCGAGCTCGAGGAGCGCCGGCTTCAGCTCGCGGGGTCTGATCTCCTCGTACCTCGGCATTGCGGAACCTCCAGGGCTTCGGACGCGACGGGAACGGCGCGGAGCATATCCTTCGAGCGGCCTTTCGAATCGACAGAGGAGCTTCCGATGCCGCTCAGCCTGCCCGACCTTCCGTACGACTACGCCGCGCTCGAGCCGACGATTGACGAGCAGACGATGCGGATCCACCACGACAAGCACCACCAGGCGTACGTCGACAACGCGAACAAGGCGCTCGAGGGCACCGAGTGGGCCGACAAGGACGCCGAGGAGATCCTGAAGAGCCTCGACTCCGTGCCGGAGGAGATCCGGGCCGCCGTCCGCAACAACGTCGGCGGGCACGTCAACCACACCTTCTTCTGGGAGATCATGAGCCCTGACGGCGGTGGCGCTCCGAGCGGCGAGCTCGCGACCGCGATCGACGAGACCTTCGAGAGCTTCGACGCGCTCAAGACCGCCGTGAACGATGCCGGCGTGAAGCGCTTCGGCTCCGGCTGGACGTGGCTCGTCTCCGACGGCGGCAAGCTCACCGTGGTGTCGACGGCGAATCAAGACTCGCCGATCTCCGAGGGCAAGACGCCGATCCTCGGGGTCGACGTCTGGGAGCACGCCTACTACCTCAAGTATCAGAACAAGCGTCCCGACTACCTCGCGGCGTGGTGGGACGTCGTCAACTGGGACGAGGTGGCGAAGCGGTTCGAGCAGGGACGCTGACGCGCGCGCTCCTCACCGGCGGCACCGGCAAGCTCGGCGCCGCCGTCGCGCGGCGGCTCGAGGCCGAAGGCTGGTCGGTGCTTGCGGCCGGGCGCGCCGACGGCGATCTCGCGCACGCCGAGGCGGCGGCCAAGCTCGTAGCCCGGGCCGCCGAGGAGCTCGGCGGGCTCGACGTCGTCGTCAACGGCGCCTCGGCCGGCTTTGAGCCGACACCGTTCGAGCAGGTGACCGGGGCCCAGCTCGACGCGGCGCTCGGGGCGACCGTCAAGGGGAGCTTCTTCGTCACCCAGGCCGCAGCCGCGCACCTGCGCCGAACGCGTGGGCTCGTCGTGATGCTCGAGGACGTGGCGGCCTACCAACCGTGGCCCTCGTTCGCGGCTCACTCGGCTGCCAAAGCGGCGCAGGCGATGCTGACGCGAACGCTGGCGCGCGCGCTTGCCCCCGAGATCCGGGTGTGCGGGATCGCCCCCGGGCCGGTGGCGGTCGAGCCGGAGCAGGAGGAACGCCGGGCCGCCGAGACGCTCGTCGGCCGCGTCGGCTCGCCCGATGACGTGGCGGAGGCGATTCTCTACCTCGTGTCCGCGGAGTTCGTCACCGGGGCGACGCTCGTCGTCGACGGCGGCCGTCTGCTCCAATCCAGGCGTGAGGCCGGTGCGTAGATCCCAGGAATGGATGCGGCCCTGACGATCTCCGGCCGGAGCGTGCCTCGCGCCGCCGCCGCGGAGAACGGCGGACGCGTGGCGCACCCTGAGCTGACGGACGGAGAGCTGATCGAACGCGTCGGGGCGGGCGATCGCGACGCCTTCGACGAGCTCTACCGCCGCTACACCCGACCCGTGCTCGGGCTGGCGCTGCGGCGACTCGGCGACCGGGGACGGGCCGAGGACGCGCTCCAGGAGGCCTTCGCCGCCGTCTGGCGCTCGGCCCGGACCTACGACCGGGGTCGCGGCGCCGGCGGGGCATGGCTCTACACCGTCGCCCGGAATGCGATCGTCGACGGCGCGCGTCGCCGTCCCGAGCCGGTCGCCGACCTGCCCGACCGGGCGGACGACGGCGCCGGACCCCCGGAGCAGGCCGAGGCTGCCTGGCTCTCCTGGCGCGTCCATCGCGCGATCGAGGATCTCCCCGAGCACGAGCGGCGCCTGATCGAGCTCGCCTACTGGGGCGGGCTCTCCCAGAGCGAAGTGGCGGAGTTCCTCGACGTCCCGCTTGGAACCGTGAAGACGCGGACGCGGAGCGCGCTTGCACGGCTCGCCGACGTGCTCGACGGGGAGCTCGAGTGAAGGATCGCTTCGACGAGCTGGTCGGCGGCCTCGAGGATCTCGGTCCGGCTGAGCGAGCGCGGTTGCAGCACGCCCACGAGCTGCTCGTCGCGGCCGGCCCGCCGCCCGAGGTGCCGCTCGACCTGCTCGAGCCACCTGCAGCCGAGCCGATCCGGCTGCTGCCACAGCGGCGCCGGTACGCCCTCGCTCTGATCGCGGCCGCGCTCGTCTCGGTCGCCTTCGGCTCGGGCTACCTGCTCGGCGGGCGGGGCGACGACAGCTCTGTCGTCCGAAGCATCTCCATGGACGGCGTCGGCGAGGGTGGCGCTGCCGTCGCCTCGATCGAGATCCGGGAGCAGGACGGAGCCGGCAACTGGCCGATGGTGATGCGCGTACGCGGGCTCCGGGAGAGCAGGAGCCGCGACGATTACTACGAGCTCTGGCTGACGAGGGACGGGGAGCTCGCGGACTCGTGCGGGCGGTTCATCGTGCGCGACGGCGTGACAGAGGTCGCGCTCACGGTTCCCTACGGCTTCAAGCGCTACGACGGCTGGGTCGTAACGCGGCGCGGCTCCGAGGCGCCGCTTCTCACAACCTAAGGAGCGGTTCGGTCGTTCGCGAGGAAGGCGGCGTGCGTGATCGGCATCAGTCGCTCCAAGAACGACTCGGCCGCAGCCGCGTACTGGCGGATCTCGAACTGGGCGCTCTCGTGGTTGCGGAGGCCGCAGAAGTGCATCAGGCTCCGCGGGTTGCAGCTCCAGTAGTACTTCGTGTAGGTGGAGAGCGGTAGCACGGTGCGTGCGACCTCCTTCGCAACGCCCTGCTCCAGCAGCCGCTCGTACGCCTCGAAGGCTCGCGCCGCGTTCTCCTCGATCTCCTGTCGCGTCGCCTCGCGGATCGCGTCGTCGACCGGCTCGAACGAGTACGAGCCCGGCTTGCCGACCTGGGTGCGCACGTTGTCGGGGACGTAGAACTCGGCCTCCATCTTCGAATAGCGCCCGCTCCATTCGTTGTAGGAGTGGCCGGCTCTGTGGCGTTGGTGCTCGCGGACGACGAAGAGCGGGGCCTTGACGAGGAAGCGGAAGTAGCCGTGCTCGAAGGGGCTGCCGTGGCGCTCGCGGATCAAGAAGCGAATCAACCCCTCGTCGCGCTCGGAGAGCTCGTCGGACTCCTGGTTGAAGGAGACGCGGGCGCCGTTGACGACCGCGAGGTCCGAGGCGAGAGCCCCGTCGAGGGCGAGGAAGCCCCGGTCCAGCACGTCGATGGTTGTCTCGGGCAAGGCGGGCTCCTGTAGTACTGAGGTCATGGCTTCCATTGTGGACCGCCTGTCGGTCGACCTCTACGTCGGGACGTCGGGCTGGTCGTATCCGAGCTGGCGGCCGGGCTTCTATCCCGCCGGGATGCCGAACGAGGAGTTCCTCCGCTTCTACGCCAAGCGGCTCCCTTCGGTCGAGCGGAACACGACCGGCTACCGGCTTCCCTCGGAGGAGCAGTTCGAGCGCTGGGCGGCGGAGGCGCCGGCCGGCTTCCGCTTCGCCGTCAAGCTGCCGCAGCGGGCGCTTCGCTCGGTCGCCACGTTCGAAGAGCGGGTGCTGCGGTTGGGCGAGCGGCTCGGCCCGGTGCGGGTCGCGGTCGAGAGCCCACGCGACGACGGGATGCTCGCGCTCCTGCTCGGCTCGACCGATCTCCGGCTCGCCTTCGACTTCCGCCACGAGAGCTGGGACGGCGTCGACGTGGCGCCGGCGGTGCGCGTGGACGACTGGGACGCCGAAGGCTCGTTTCGCTATGTGCGCTTCCGCGAGCCTCCCTACTCCGACGACGATCTCGTCGAGCTCGCGACCCGCGTGCGGCCACTGCTCGATCGCGGCGTCGAGGTCTTCGCCTACTTCCGGCATGAGGATGAGCCGAGCGCGGCGGCCTACGCGGAGCGGCTGCGGGAGCTCGTCCTCGGCGATGCGGGCGCTCTGTCGCTACACTCGAGGCGATAACCAGAGCGCGTACATGGGTGCCGAGCACCTTCTACCCGTTCGTGGCACATGGGTAAGGAGGTGTTTTTCTATGGCAACAGGAACCGTTAAGTGGTTCGACGACGCGAAGGGCTACGGCTTCATCTCGCCGGAGGACGGCGGCAAGGATCTCTTCGTGCATCACAGCGGCATCGGCGGCGAGGGCTTCAAGTCCCTCTCCGAGGG
>JBPCJB010000145.1:0-4258 GCA_051005735.1 Gaiellaceae bacterium
AGGCCCACCGGTCTCCTCCTCCCCCCGCGGCGGGCGCGACGCCCGACGTGAACGACCCGGCGCGTGCTCGCCGCCTATACCGGAGCTAAACCGCCGGCTGGGATCGTGATCGCAAGGGGTCGCGCCGTGCGACCCGACAAAGCGAAACGAGGAGCTATGAATCGCATCTCAGCAGTTCTAGCAGCCATGATCGTCGTCGCGATGCTGGCCGTCCCGACGCTCGCGTCGGCCGCCCTCCCGAAGAAGGGCGTGCTCCTGAAGGGCACGCTTCACGACGCCGGCCTGACGGCGCTGACGAAGCCCATCGATCTGAAGGTGGCCGCGACCGGGAAGACCGCTCGTTTCACTTGGTGGTGCGGACGGCGGAAGACCGTCTCGAACCGGAACGCGATCACCGTGACGATCAAGCCGGACGGGACGTTTGCGGGCACGAGCAACGTCGGCAGCCTGACCGTCTGGACGGTCAAGGGTCGCTTCCTCACCGCCACGTCGGCCCGGGCCTCGCTGCGGCTCATCGCCACCTGCGACGGCAAGGGCGGTCTCGCCAACCTGAGGGTCTCCTGAGGCGGGCTGGCCGCGGTGTGGAAGAGATGACGTACGCCTACGTTCAGGACGTCGCCGAGCAGTGGGAGAACTACGAGCGCCTGGCAGCCGCGCTCGGCGGCGACGTTCCCGACGGTCTGATCGTCCACGCGGCCGGCCCGACGGACTCGGGCTTTCGGATCATCGAGCTCTGGGAGTCGCAGGCGGCGTGGGAGCGGTTCCGCGAGGAGCGGCTGCGGCCGGCGGTCAGGAGGATCGCCGGAGACGCGTCGACCGAGGAGCCGGTCTTTCGGGACCTCGTGGTCAGGCACGTCCTGCAACGAGAGCCGAGCGCCCGGTAATCGCGTCCAGGTACCGACGTTGGGACGCTCACACCTGAGCCGGGTCGGCGACCGCGGAGGCAACCGCCTGCTCCACTGCCAACCCGCGACCGTGCACCCAGGCTGCATCGAGGCGCGCTGCGTCGATCTGCCCGCGAATCGCTGCGAGCGTGCGGTCTTGCAGGCCACGCTCGAACGGCTTCGGCAGCGCGCCCATGCCCTCGAGCAAGGCGTCCGCTGCGCCGAGGACGACGGCTCCCCGCGCGGGATCGCCCGTTCGCGTCGCCACCGCCGCGAGACCGACCAGGCACCACGCCACATCTTCCTTGTCGCCGACCGTCCCTGAGATCGCAACGCTCTCCCGCAGCAACTCGAGCGCCTCCGCTGTCCTCCCGCCTTCGAGTGCCGCAGCGCCGAGGTTGAAGAGCGACCGCGCGATGTTCGCCGTGTCGCCGACCTCCCGCAAGAGCGCCAGGCTCTCGTCGAAGAACGCGGTAGCCGCGTCGTACTCACCCTGCGTGAGAGCGACATCGCCGCGGTTGTTCAACGCGAGCGCCGCGATTCGCCGGTCGGGGAGCTCCCGCGAGAGAGCGACGCTCTCGTCGAGCACCGAGACCGCGTCCTCGGGTCGTCCTTCAGCAAGCAGGATCGCGCCCAGGTTGCTGAGCGAACGGACGGTACCGGCCCGATCGATGAGCAGCCGGTAGAGCTCGAGGCCTTGCTCCGCGAGCACTCTCGCGCTCGCATACTCGCCCTGGATCACCGCGATGGCCGACGCCGTCCGCAGCGTCTTCGCCCGGAGCTCGGGCGCCGCCGCGGATCCCGCGTGGGCGAGCGCGTCCTCGAGGCGTCGCCGTCCCTCGCTGAGATACCCGCGCACGTACCAGAAGCGCCCGAGCGCAGCGGCGAGACGCAGCTTGAGCTCCCCCTGCTCGGATTCCTGCAACCAGCCGAGAGCGGCGCGCATGTTGTCGTGCTCCCCTTCGAGCCGTTCGTGCCAGGCGGCTTGCGCGGGTCCGGCCAGCTCGCTCTCCGCCCGCTCGGCGAGTGCGACGAATGCCTCCGCGTGACGATGCCGCACCCGGCCCGCCTCGACGTCCTCGTCGAGCTTCTCGAGCGCGTACTCACGCACCGTCTCGAGCATCCGGTACCGGGGCTCGCCGAACGTCGCTTCATCGCGGACGAGGCTGTTGTCCAGCAACCCCGTGAGCGCCTGGAATACATCTCCGGGCTCGCACACGAGCTCTGCGGACTCGAGCGACCAGCCCCCGACGAAGACGCCGAGCTGGGCGAACAGCGTCTGCTCTGACTGGCTCAGGAGCCCATAGCTCCAGTCGATCGTCGCGCGCAGCGTCTGCTGGCGGGCCGGAAGATCCCAGGCACCTTGGGTCAGCAGGGGCAGCCGTCGACCGAGACGCTCGAGCAGGGCGCCGGCGGAGAGCATCCGGATCCGCGCTGAGGCGAGCTCGATCGCCAGCGGAACCCCTTCCAGTCTCGTGCAGATCTCCGCGACCGTCGAGGCGGTCTCCGCGGTGAGCGCGAACCCGGGTTTCACGGCGCCGGCCCGTTCGCTAAAGAGCACCACGGCGGGGCTCTTCGAGACGGCATCCAGGTCATCGAGCTCGGTTGGCTCGGGAACCGCGAGGGGCGGCAGCAGATTGACGTACTCGCCGGACAGTCGCAACCGTGCCCGGCTCGTTCCGAGCAGCTTCAGCCGCGGTACCGCGACGAGCAGATCCGCGAGCGCAGGAGCGGCCTCGAGCACCTGTTCGAGGTTGTCGAGCACGAGCAGCAGCTCCTGAGAGCGCAACGCATCCGCGAGGGTCTGCGCCAGTGTGGCGCCTGCCTGCTCCTTGATCCCGAGCGCCTCGGCGATGGTCGGGGTCACGAGCGCGTGGTCGGAGAGCGCGGCGAGGCCGATGAAGACGACGCCGTTCGCGAACTGGGCGCTCGCACGCGCTCCTGCCTCGAGCGCCAAGCGCGTCTTCCCGATCCCGCCCGGCCCGGTGATCGTGACCAGGCGGACATCGGGCAAGCTGAGCAGACGCTCGACCTCGTCGAGCTCGCGCTCCCGGCCGATCAGCCGTGTGGCGGGCGTCGGCAGCGGTGCCGTCACCGGGCGCTCGGACGGCGGCTGCCGGAGGCCTGCATCGTGGTTCAGGATCGCGCGCTGGAGCTCTTGCAGCTCCCGGCTCGGCTCGATGCCGAGCTCCTCCACGAGCGCGCGCCGTGCGTCTGCGTACACATCCACGGCCTCGGTCTGGCGGCCGCTCCGGTAGAGCACGAGCATGAGCTGAGCACGGAACCGCTCCTGGAACGGATGTTCCCCGACGAGTGCCTGCAGCTCGCCGACGAGTTGGACGTGACGCCCGAGCTGAACGTCGGCCTCGATGCGCTGCTCGAGCGCCGAGATCCGTAGCTCCTCCAGGCGTCGCGCCTCTGCCTGCACGAGCGAGTCGTACGCAAACTCGACGAGTGCCGGGCCGCGCCACAGCGCCAGCGCGCGGGCGAGCAGTGACGAAGCGAGTTCCGGGTTGCCCTCGCCGAGCGCCTCGCTCCCTTCCTCGAGCAACCGCTCGAACCGCGCCCAATCGAGCTGAGGCCACGCGACCACGATCAGGTACCCAGGCGCGCGCGTCAGGAGCACCGCGTCCCCAAGCGACTTTCGCAGTTGTGAGACGTAGACCTGCAGGAGCTTGCGCGCAGAAGCAGGCGGCCGCTCGCCCCACAATGCGTCCACCAGCGCATCGGCAGACACGACCTCGTTCGCGCGCAGGAGCAGGTGCGTCAGCAGCGCACGATGTTTCAAAGCCGTGATCGGGATCTCGCTCGACACCTCCAGCGGACCCAGGATCCGGAACTCCATTCACCCTCCCCCCGCGGGCGGCGCCCGACCGCCGGATTCTGACGCATCCGGGTGACAGGTTCCGGCAGACGGCCACTGCACGCCGGTCGGCGGGGACTTGCAGCGGGACTTACATGGTCGGAGACGACGTCATGTGCTTCGCGCCATGGATGAGGAAGTGGTCCCAGTTCTCCGCGTCAAGGATGCGGCACGCGCAGTCGCGTGGTACGAGCGGCTCGGCTTTCGTAAAGAGTGGGAGCATCAGTTCGAGCCGAATTTCCCCTGGTTTGTTTCCGTCGCGCGGGGACCGATGAGGCTTTACCACTCTGAGCACAAGGGTGACGCCGTTCCGAACACGCTCGTCCATCTGTATGTCAACGGTGTCGACGTGGTTTCGAAGGAATTCGGGATTCCCGTCGACGACGAAGGTCTCGCCGGGCGGGAGTGCGATCTCGAAGATCCCGATGGAAACCGCTTGCGGATAGCGACCCGCCGCTCCTAGCCGATTCGGCGCTCGCATCGGGTCTGACCTCAGGCGTCATTCCGCAAC
>JBPCJB010000146.1:0-9333 GCA_051005735.1 Gaiellaceae bacterium
TCTACGAGTACCGCTGCCCTGACGGACACACCTTCGAGGTCTTCCAGCGGATGGCCGATCCGCCCTCCGAGGTGTGCGAGGTGTGCGGCAAGGCGCCGGTCGAGAAGGTGCTCTACCCGGTGGCCGTGCACTACAAGGGCTCCGGCTTCTACTCGACCGATTACGGCAAGGGCGGGCGCAAGGCAGCCGCGACGAAAGATGGCGATTCGGGCGCGAGCTCGTCGTCGAACAACGACTCGGGCTCGGGCGACAGCAAGCATTCGGGCTCGTCGGGCGACTCGGGCTCCTCGAGCACCGCGTCGGAGAGCTCGAGCAAGCCGGCCGCTGCGGCAGACTGAGACGGCTCATCTCGCCGCGCGCGAGGAGCTCCCCACGAGACAGCCCGCGGCGAGCGGCTGCCCCGGCGGGGGCGGTTGGGGCGCCGAGCTACCGCGAAACATCGTGATCACGGCGAAGTTCTCCTGGTCGCCGAGGATTACCGACTGGCCGCCGAACGAGGCGAGCTCGCCGCCGAGCCGGCAGTGCAGGGCCCGCGAGCGGTTTGCCCGCTTGTAGACCCAACCGAGCTGAGCGAGCTCCGGGGCCGTGAGATCGGTCGTCAGCGGCGCGACCAGGTCGCCCCCGACGAACGGCAACCGCGCGAAGGTGCTCACGCTCGTCAGCTCGCTCGCCATCGCCTGCACGACCTCCTGCTGGCGCTCGCCGCGCGTCAGGTCGTTCTCGGCCGGATCGAGCCGGTTCTCGCGGATCCGGGAGTAGATCAGCGCGCGCTTGCCGCTCATGTGCTGCTCCCCCTTCTCGAAGCGCCAGCCCTCCCACTGCTGGCAGCGGGCCTGCGTCGCATACGGGCAGTCGAAGCGGTTCGAGAGGACCGGCTTCGGCACCGTCACGTCGATCCCACCGAGCGCGTCGATCACCGTTCGGAAGTCGTCGAAGTCGACGAGCATGACGTGATTGGCCTCGATGCCGGTCAGCGCGGCGATCGTCTTCATCGCGAGAGCCGTGCCGCCGAGCTGGAAGGCGGCGTTGATCTTGTTCGCGCCGTGGCCCGGAATCTCGACGCGGAGGTCGCGCGGGATCGAGAGGTAGGCCAGCCGGTGCCGGCTCGGGTCGGTGCGCACGACGAGGATCGAGTCGGAGCGGCTCGCGTCCGAGCGGGCCGCCGTCCGGTCGCCGTCGGTGCCGAGGAGAAGGAGGAGAGTGGGCTTCGAGAGGAGCGGCCCCTCCTGACGGGCGAGTCCCGATTCGACCGCCTTCGGCAGCCGAGCGTTCGCGTCCGCGACGCCCTCGCGGAAGGAGAGGTAGCTCGCGACGCCCCAGCCGACGACGACGAGCACGCGCAGCAGCAACGTGACGCCGATTCGCCTCCCCCAGCGTGGCCGGCGCGCCCGCGGCGGGCCTCCGCGCGCGGCCTTCGCTGGACGGGATGGACTCGGCACCTTGCCCTTGGCGCGGCCGCCCTTGTAGAGGCGGTAGGGCTTCTCTTCCGTGGGCATCCGGCCGGGTATGGTAGCCGCGGCCTGTGCGGAGTCAGCGTGTCATCGGCGTCGATCTCGGCGGCACGAAGATCCTCGCCGGGGTGCTCGATCGCGACGGGTCGATCCTCGAGAGGCACGAGGTGCCGACCCCGGCGCGGTCGCAGGACGAGCTCGTCGAGGGAATCGCCGCAGCGGTCGATCGGCTGCTCGACCCCGGCGTCGCGGCGCTCGGTTTCGGTGTTCCATCCGTGCTCGACGCCGACGGCCGCTCGCTCGACTCGAACAACATCCCGCTCGCCGGAATCGCGCTCGCGGACGTGCTCGGGAAGCGCTTCGGGCTTCCCGCAGCGGTCGAGAACGACGCGAACGCCGCGGCGCTTGCGGAATGGCGACTCGGGGCCGGTCGCGAGGCGGACGCACTGGTCATGCTCACGCTCGGAACGGGCGTCGGCGGGGGGGTGGTGCTCGACAGTGGTCTCTACCGGGGTTGGGCGGAGCTCGGTCACGTCGTCGTCGTTGTCGACGGGCCGCCGTGCCAGGGCAACTGCACCGGCCGCGGCCATCTCGAGGCGATTGCCTCGGGAAACGCCGCCGACCGGGCGGCGGAGGAGCTTTGGGGCGCAGGCTCGACCGCGGAGCAGCTCGTCGAGCGCGCGCGGGGTGAAGACCGTGAGGCGCTGGAGGCGCTCGAGCGGATCGGCCGGCTCCTCGGCGCGGCGATCGGCTCGCTCGTCAACATCTTCGGCGTCCGCCTCATCGTCGTCGGCGGCGGCTTCGGCGCCGCTGCGAGCGACTTCCTCTTCGAGCCCGCCCTGGAGACCGCGCGCCGAGAGGCGGTTCCGCCCGGACGCGACCTCCGGATCGTGAAGGCGGAGCTCGGCAAGGATGCCGGGCTCGTCGGCGCGGGCCTCGTGGCATTCGAGGCGCTCGACGGAGCGAGGTAGAGGGCCGCGATGCCACTCGCGGTGTGTGCGACCCCGATCGGGAATCTCGAGGACATCACCCTGCGCGTGCTCCGCGAGCTCGCCGAAGCGGACCTCGTCCTCTGCGAGGACACGCGACACACGAAAGGCCTCCTCGAGCGGCACGGGATTCGGGCCCGACTGCTCAGCTATCACCGCCACAACGAGGCGGCGCGCGCCGGCGAGCTCGTGCCGCGCCTCGAGGCTGGCGAGCGGATCGCGCTCGTCAGCGACGCGGGCCTGCCGGGCATCAATGATCCCGGTGCGCGCCTGATTGCCGCGGCGCTGAAGGCCGGAGCGGCGGTCACGGTGCTGCCTGGGCCATCCGCGGTCGAGACCGCGCTCGTCGCGAGCGGTCTCGCGGGCGAGCGGTACCTCTTTGTCGGCTATCTGCCTCGCGGGGAGAAGGGCCTGGCGGCGCTCTGGGCCGAGCTCGAGCGTTTCGCCGACCCGGTGGTCGCGTTCGAGTCGCCGCAGCGGTTGCCGGCGACATTGCGGAGCCTCGCGGCCGCGCTTCCCGCCCGTCAGGTGGCGGTCTGCCGGGAGCTGACGAAGCGCTTCGAGGAGGTCGGGCGTGGCACTGCGGCCGAGCTCCTCGAGCTGTTCTCAGACGCACCCAAGGGCGAGGTCACTCTGGTGATCGGCGGAGGTGTCGCGAAGGTCGAGGAGACCGCCGCGATCGAGGCGGTGAGGGAGCTTGTGGGAGCCGGTGTGCCGAGGAGGCAGGCGGCGAACGTCGTCGCGCGGCTCTTGTCGCTTTCTCGTAACACTTTGTATCGCGAGTCGTTGCAAAGTGACTGAGGGCCGCGGCTAGCGTGGACGGGAGTTCCCCTCCACACACGAAAGCAGGTGGCGTATGCGTCGCATCCTCGCCGCCGCGGTCGCCCTGGCGATGCTCGTCGCCGTACCGGCCGCGGGTGCCTGGACCTGGCCGATCGACGGCCCGATCCTCCGTCCGTTCTCGTTCGGGAGCGATCCCTACGCCGGCGGGCAGCACCGCGGCGTCGACATCGGCGCGAAGGTCGACGCGGAAGTCGTCGCGCCGGTAGCCGGCGCCGTCTCGTTCGTTGGCTCGGTTCCGAACGGCGGTCGCGCCCTGACGATCCAGACGTCCGACGGCTATGCGGTGACGCTGCTCCAGCTCGGCTCCGTCGACGTGGCTCGCGGCGCGGTCGTCGAAGAGGGGAAGATCGTCGGCGTCGTCGGCGAGAGCGCCGACGGGACAACGGCGCAACCTCACGTGCACCTGGGCGTTCGGCTCGCCTCCGACGCGGACGGCTACGTCGATCCGCTTGGCTTCCTGCCCGCCCGTGGAAGCACCTCGGTCCCCACCCCGACTCCGGTCGTTCCCGAGCCCGCTCTCGTCCCGACGGCCGTTCCTTCGCCGGCCGTCCCAGCGCCGGTAGTCGAGGCTACTCCAGTCTCCGAGCCGCCGGTCCCCGAGCGGCCAATCCCCGAGCGGCCAGTCCCCGCGTCAACAGCCCCTGAGCCGACGCTCGTCGTCGAGCCGCCGGTGACTGCGCCCACCTCCGTCCCGGCGGTCGCCCTGGAGACTCCGCACGTGACCGAGTCCGTCGCGCCTCCCGAGACCGTGTCTCCGATGGCGACGGCACCTCCGGGCAGCCGCGCCGAGCCTCGGCCTGTGAAGGTGCCACTCGACGGTGTCGTGGCCGAGCCGATGTTCGAGTCGACGGTCCGGCTCCGCAACGGCGAGCGGACGCACCGCCCGAGCTTGAGCACGATCGGTGCCGGCCGGGCTGCGGCTGCTGTCGAGCACACCACCCCGCCGTCGCTCCCTGTCCGCCGCACGGCCACAGCCGTCGGCGGCGGGCGCGCGCCGGTCGATCCCGCGCCGACAATCGATCGGCCGAAACAGGTCGTCGCTCAGGACCTGCAGCCCGCGCAGACGAGCGCTCCCGAGCGACAGAGGGCCGTTACTGTCATCGGCGAACGACGCGAGGCCGTGCGCCGTGCCGTACCCGCAGCGAAAGCAGAGCCGCCCGGCCGCGACCACCGGCCGCTCGCCCTGCTGCTCGGGCTTGCCGCGCTCATGGCTGCGGCCGTGGTAGCTCGTCGCCGCTCCGGAGAGTCTGACGTTGCCGCTCGTATCATGGACATCCATGAGCGAGAGCCCGCCGTTGAAGATCCTGGTCGCGGTGGCCTGGCCGTATGCGAACGGTCCACGCCACATCGGTCACGTCGCGGGGTTCGGCGTCCCGTCGGACATCTTCGCCCGCTATCACCGGTTGCTGGGCAACGACGTGCTCATGGTGAGCGGCACGGACGAGCACGGCACGCCGGTGATGGTCGCGGCAGATCAGGAGGGAATCTCCTACCGTGAGCTCGCCGATCGGAACAACGAAGTCATTCGCGAGGACCTACGCCGGCTCGGCCTCTCCTACGACCTGTTTACGCGTACGACGACGGAAAACCACCATGCGGTCGTGCGCGACGTCTTTCGCACGCTCTACGACCACGGCTTCATCATCGAGCAGACGACGGTTGGGGCGTTCTCAGCCGCAACCGGCCGAACACTCCCCGACCGTTACATCGAGGGGACGTGCCCGATTTGCGGCTTCAAGGATGCTCGCGGCGACCAGTGCGACAACTGTGGGAATCAGCTCGACCCTGCCGATCTGATCGACCCGAGGTCGAAGATCGACGGCGAGCGCCCCGTCTTTCGTGAAACCACGCACCTCTTCCTCGACCTTCCGGCCTTCAAGGAGCAGCTGACCGACTGGATCGGCAGACAGGAGCACTGGCGCTCGAACGTACGTCGGTTCTCGCTCGAGCTCGTGAAGTCGCTCAAGCCACGGGCGGTGACACGCGACCTCGACTGGGGCGTGCGCGTGCCTGTGCCCGGCTACGAGGAGCGAGAGGACAAGCGGATCTACGTCTGGATCGACGCCGTCGTGGGCTATCTGTCGGCCGCAGTCGAGTGGGCACGGAATCGGGGCACACCGGACGCATGGCGCGACTGGTGGCAGAGCCCGGACGCGCGTCACTACTACTTCATGGGCAAGGACAACATCGTCTTCCACAGCGTGATCTGGCCGGCTCAGTTGCTCGGCTACGGCGACGGTGGTGCTCTTGGGGCCGGCCGTGGACGGCTCGAGCTTCCGTACGATGTCGTCAGCTCGGAGTTCCTGACGATGGAAGGTCGCCAGTTCAGCACGAGCCGCGGCGTCGTCATCCACGTCGGCGACTTCCTCAGCCGTTACGACCCCGACCCGCTTCGCTATTTCCTCACGGCGGCGGGCCCGGAGACGCAGGACACGGATTTTACCTGGGCGGAGTTCGTTCGCCGTAACAATGACGAGCTTGTCGCCAACTGGGGCAACCTGGTGAACCGGGCGCTGACGAGCGCGCACAAGAACTTCGGCGCGGTCCCGGATCCGGGCAGGCTCACCACGGGGGACGGGTCGATGCTCGAGACGGTCGAAGGCGGGTTCGACACGGTTGGCGGGCTGATCGAGCGGGCCCGGTTCAGGGCCGGGCTCGCGGAGACGATGCGGCTTGCTTCGCTCGTCAACCAGTACGTCAGCGAAGAGGCACCGTGGGCCACCATCAAGAAGGACCGCGACCGCGCGGGCACAGTGCTCTACGTCGTGCTGCGTTGCATCAACAACCTGAAGACGCTGTTCCTGCCGTTTCTGCCGTTTACATCCCAGGAACTCCACGAGCTTCTCGGCTATGACGACGTGATCGCGGGCGCGCTCGAGTTCCGACAGATCGAGGAGGATGGCGGAACTCCCTACACGGTGCTCACGGGTGATTATTCGAGCTGGGCCGGGTCGTGGCGGCCGAGCCTGCTCAAACCTGGGCAGGTCTTGCGCGCGCCGAGGCCGCTGTTCAAGAAGCTTGATCCCGAGCAGGTCGTCGCGGAGGAACTCGCGCGTATGGAGCGCGTCGCGCAGGCGTGATCGACACCCACGCGCACCTCGACGGGTGCGACGAGCCCGTCGGCGCGCTGCTCTCGCGTGCCGATGCCGTGGGGGTTACGCGGGTTGTGACGATCGGAACCGGAATCGAGTCCTCCCGGACGGCGCTCGCGCTCGCCGACACCTACGACGGCGTCCACGCGGCGCTCGGAATCGACCCGCACCAGGCTGGCGGGACGGAAGCCGATCGGCTCGAGGAGCTGCGCGAGCTCCTCGAGCACCCGAGGGCGGTGGCGGTAGGGGAGACTGGCCTCGACAACTTCCACGCCTTCGCGACTCCGGCGGCGCAGCTACAGCTCTTCGAGGCCCAGATCGAGCTCGCAACCGCGACCGGCCTCCCGCTCGTGATCCACTCCCGCCACGCCGACGAGGAGACGGCCGCAGCGCTCGCCGCTTTCGCCGGCACGGTCGTCCTCCACTGCTTCTCCTCAGCCGGCCTCTTACCCGCGGCCCTGGAGCGCGGCTACTACGTGTCGTTCGCCGGTAACGTCACCTACCCGAAGGCAGTGGAGCTCCGCGAGGCGGCGGCCCAGGTTCCCCCTGAGCGGATCCTCGCCGAGACCGACAGTCCGTATCTTGCGCCGCAGCCGCACCGCGGGAGGCCGAACGAGCCCGCGCACGTGATCCACACGGTCGCCGCGCTCGCCGGAGCGCGTGGGGAGGACGTCGACGAGCTCGCGGCCCGGATCGACGCGAACGCTACCGCGGCCTTCGGGCTCTGACCCCGATGTCGGTCGTCCCGAAGAAGCAACTCGGCCAGCACTTCCTCGTCGACGAGAACATCCTCGGCGTGATCGGACGGCTCGCGGAGCTCGACCCGGCCGACGTCGTCCTTGAGATCGGACCCGGGCTCGGAGTGCTCACTCGCTACCTCGGCCGGCGAGTCGGCCATGTCCATGCCGTCGAGCTCGATCGCTCGCTCGAGCCGCACCTGAACGCGCTCGCTGCCCCCACTGTCGAGCTCCACTGGGGCGACGCGCTCGCGCTCGATGTCGCCGCACTCGATCCAGCCCCGACGAAGCTCGTCGCGAACCTGCCTTACAACGTCGCGACCCCGCTCGTCGTGGAGAGCCTCGACGGGTTGCCGAGCCTCGACCTCTGGTGCGTGATGGTGCAGCGAGAGCTCGCCGACCGCTTCTTCGCCTCGCCCTCGACAAAGGCCTACGGCGCCGTGTCGGCGCTCGTCCAGCTCGCCGCCCGCAAGACGGGATTCCACCCCGTAGCCCGCACCGTCTTCCGCCCGCCGCCGAACGTCGAGTCCGCGCTCATTGCCTTCAGGCGCCTCTCGCTACCCGACGACTTCCCGCGCCTGAAGCGCTTGATCGAAGCGTCGTTCGCGCACCGGCGCAAGACGCTCCCGAACTCGCTGGCGCTCGCCGGAGTCGCCACTCGTGAGCAGGCCGTCGATGCGCTCGCGACCATCGGCCGAGCAGCCAACGTCCGGGCGGAGGAGCTCGAGCCGGCCGAGTTCGTCGATCTCGCGGCGGCGCTGTGATCCGCGCGCCCGCGCCCGCGAAGCTCAACCTCGCGCTGGTCGTCGGCCCGAAACGCGAGCACGGCAAGCACGAGGTGGCAACGGTGTTGCAGCGGATCGACCTCGGCGACCGGGTCGCGCTCTCGCCGGCGCCCCGGCTCACCGTCGAGGGCTACACCCACGACACCATCGTCCGGCGAGCGCTCGAGCAGCTCGCGGCCGCCGCCGGGGTCGCGCCCCGCTGGCGCGCCGTGATCACGAAGCGGATCCCGATCGCCGCAGGTCTCGGCGGCGGCAGCTCGGACGCGGCGACGGCGCTGCGACTCGCGAACGAGACTCTCGATCGGCCGCTGGCGGTTGCCGACCTGACGACTCTCGCAGGGCGCCTCGGGGCCGACGTCCCCTTCTTCCTCGAGAGCGGTCCTCAGCTCGGCCGGGGAGACGGCTCGGAGCTGACGCCGCTCCAGCTCCCGCAGGACTACTGGATCGTGCTCGTCCTGCCGCACGCCGTCGCCAAGGAATCGACGGCCTCCGTCTATCGCCGCTTCGACCAGCGGGACGGCGCGCGGGGCTGGACGTCGAGGCTGGAGACGCTGGATAGAGTGCTCGCTCGCGTCGTCCGGCCGCGCGATCTCGCTGCGTTGCCGGCGAACGACCTCGCCACCTCGCCGCTCACCGCCGAGCTCATCGGACTCGGCGCCTTCCGGGCCGACGTCACCGGCGCCGGCCCCGCGGTCTACGGCCTCTTCGGCCACCGCCGCCACGCCGAGGCGGCGCAGGTCGCGCTCCGCACTGCCGGCCGAACCTGGCTCGCCGTCCCCGCCTGGTACGGCTGATCGCCCGTCCGTCCACCTCGCTCGGCCGCCCGGCTCGCTACCGTCTGGACATGGCAACTCACGCCACGATCGAGCAGGGCCAGAGCCGGCTCGGAGCGACGCTTCGAGGCAACCGCCTGCGGCTCGTCCTCGGGATCGTGCTCGTCGAGGGCATGCTCGTCCTCTTCGACGCGATTCCCTGGTGGACTGTGCTCCTGCTCGCCGCGCTCGCGTTCGCGCTCTATCTCGGCGTCGGCCGCGAGAGCACCCAGCAAGCCGTGCGCGAGTCGAGCTGGATCGCCGCCGTCTCCCAACTGGCGGTCGTGCTGGTGCCTGCGGTCGCGCTCGTCGTCACGACCGTGATCGTGGTCGCGATCGTCGTCGCCGCCGTGATCGCGCTCGCCCTGCTCCTGCGCGATCGGCGCTAGGTGGGCTTGGCGGAATGGCGCTCGTCCGGATCGGTGCGATGGGTGCGCTGTGGCAAGGACGCAAGGAGCGGTCATACCCTAGGTATGGACGCGACTGAGGACGCCGCCACAGCGTGCCCAGCGCGCCGAGCCGGGCACAGCCGGTGCTTCGCAAGCCCACCTGGCGCCTCCCTATACTCGACGAAGACCGTGGGGCGTAGCCAAGCGGTAAGGCAGCGGGTTTTCTGCGTGGGGG
>JBPCJB010000147.1:0-7146 GCA_051005735.1 Gaiellaceae bacterium
TGATCTACGGGGTGAGCTTCGACCTGGTCGGCAAGCAGCCGATCGTCCTCCTCAAGACCTCGGACGGGAACAAGTTCCTCCCGATCTGGATCGGCCACCCCGAGGCTGCGGCGATTCTCGTCAAGCTCCAGAACGCGGCGACGCCGCGGCCGATGACGCACGACCTCGTCACCGACATGCTGTCGCACCTCGATGCAGCGGTCGTCGCGGTGACCGTGACCGAGATGCGCGACAGCACCTACTACGCGCGGATCACCCTGCGCCAGAACGGCTCGGAGCTCGAGATCGACTCGCGGCCGTCCGATGCGATCGCCCTGGCCGTGCGCGCCGGGGCGAAGATCTACGCCGCCGACGAGGTGATCGAGGAGTCCGGGATCGAGTTCGAGGGCGAGGGCGGCGAGCACGACGAGCTCGCCGGGGTGACGCCGCTCGCCGAGCTCGACCCCGATGAGTTCCGCCGGTTCCTCGACACCGTTAGCCCGGACGAGTTCGCGAAGGAGGACGAGCCGAGCTAGAGGTTGTTCGCCCGACCTCGCGCTTCGTCAGCGCGAGCACCTCCGCGAGGAGCTCGCGCAGCCCGTCGGTCGAGAGCGGGCCGCGGTTGACCGTCTCCAGATGGGAACGCAGCCATTCCTCCCGCGCGGGGTCGAGGAAGTCGAGGCCGTGCGCTTCCTTCACGCGCCGCAACTCGAGGACGAGCTCGAGCCGCCGGTTGATCGTCTCGACGAGGCGCTCGTCGAGCTCGGTCAGCTCGGCCCGGAGTCTCCTGACCTCAGGTGGAACGCTCACGGTCGGCCCCGCCAGTCGAGGTCGACGGGCTTGCCGGTGCGCTCGATCGTGAGCAGGCGAAACGGGAACGCAAGCAGGGCTGCGCCCGGACGGGCGAGTGTCGGCGCTCGTTCGCGCACGCTGACCACGATCCGTCGACGTTCCTCCTTCATCCCCACGATGTCGAGTGCGTAGGCGCTGCTCGAGCGCGGGCCGGCCGCGACGAGTACCGCTTCGCGGCGTCCGAAGTCGATCGGCGGCACCGTCGCCGCGGGGCCCAGGGCGGAGCGAAGGGAGCGTTCGTCGCCGAACGTGCGGAGCTGCGAGCGGGCCGGCTCCGCGAGCGTCCGCCCGGTCAGGTCGCGCCAAGCGAGCGGCCGGTCACCGCCCCGCGCCCAGAGCTCCTGCCAGCCGAGCCAGCCGAGCGCTACGACCGTCACGCAGGCGAGCGCGCTAGAGGTAGACCGTGACCGTCGCACCGTGGGGATGCCCTGCGAAGAGCTGCGGCGCGATCCACATCGGCACGCGCACGCACCCGTGCGACGCCGGATAGGCCGGCACGGACGGGTAGCCGTGGATCGCAAAGCCGCGGAGGAAGTACATCGGGTACCAGAGCAACCAGTCGAAGCCCGTGACCTTGCGGTAGACCCGCCACGTGCCGAGCGGCGTGTTGCCTGTCGCGCCGGTCGAGACGTGCACGATCCGGGCGACCTCGCCGCCGCGGATCTCCAGGAGCACCTGTCGGGTCTTGTCGACCTCGATGTGGTCGAAGCCGCGGGCTCGTGGCTCGGGAACGCCGGCCCCCTCGAGCAGGCGCCAGAGGCCGGGGTCGACCCGGCCGGTCCGGGCGAGGCGATGCACCTTCTGGAAGGCCAACACCGCCTCGAACGTGTCCGCCCCGTAGATCGTGTCCACCCCGCGCAGCGCGTAGCGGAGCTCGGCGAGGCGTCGTTCGAGTACGAGGACGCTCGGGCCGCGGGCGCCGGGCGCGAGCGCGGGGAGCACGACCCGGGCTGCCAGTGACCGCCTGGCCGGAAGGAAGCCGGGACGGGGAACCGTCGTCAGGATCGCGCGCAGGCGTCCCGCCGCAGCGGTTGGGAGCGTGAGGCGCAGGGTCGAACCGGCTCGTTTGCGAGCGACCAGTCGTCCGTCGCGGCGGATCTCGACGCGCAGAGACCCGGCGCCCGCCGGAACGAGGCGGGCCGCTACCGATAACCGTCCGCCCACCGGCGCCGACCGGCCGAGCGAGGCCTCGAGTCTCGGGCGGAGAGCGATCGATCGCGGCTCCGAGCGCGCCGCGCCGTAACGAGCGTGGTAGGGGCCCGACGAGCGGAGCCGCAGGATCGCCCGGAAGCGCCCGCTTGCGCTCACGCGCGCCGAGGCGACGTGGGTGCGGCCTCGGTAGATCTGAACGCGACCGCCCGCGACCGCAGGCCTCAGCTCGCCGCCGATCGCCACGGGGCTGCCGTAGTCGGCCGATCGGGGCGCCGCGAGCGCGACGGTTCGCCGGCGGATGACGAGCGCGACCCGCGCCCGGGCGCTCTCGCCGCTCTCGGCGACCGCCGTCACCACTGCGACGTAGCGCCCGGGTGCGTAGACGTGTCGAACGGAGGCGCCGGTCGCCGAGCTCCCGTCGCCGAGCTCCCAGGTGTAGCTCGCCGGCTCACCGCTCGCGGTGAGCGTCACCGCGAGCGGCCCGACCCCGGTCGTAGTCGAGGCGGCGACGACCACCGCGGGCGGGGCCGCCGAGGCACTCGCCGCGAAGGCAAGGCCGGCCACGACGACGAGCGCTACCCGCATGCGCGGGAGGATAACCCGCCGCTCAGGTCGTTACCGCCACGATCAGGCTGGTCGCGTTGAAAGCGCAGTGGATGAGCATCGGGGGATAGATGCTGTCCGTGCGCAGGCGGACGAAGCCGGTGACGAGCCCGAAGATGACGAGCGCGGGCAGCGCGAGCACGAGGCCGTGGCCGAGCCCGAAGCAGATCGCGGTTGCGAGGACCGCGATCCAGGGCCCGAAGCGCAGGAGCAACGAGAGCCCCGCGCCTCGATAGAGCAACTCCTCGACGACGGGTCCGATGAGCGCGACAGCGACGAAGTTCGCTGCATAGGCGCCCGCGCGGCTCGAGTCCCAGCCCTCGGGCGTGAGCCCCTGCTCCTCGCCCGCGTCCAGAACGAGGAGGAGCAGGCCGGCCCCGATGAAGATCGCGACATAGCCGGCGAGCACCCAGCCGAGCGCGCTCGGCCACGAACGGGGTCGGCGCAGCGCGAAGAAGTCCGCCTTCGGCAAGCCGCGACCGATTCCGAAGACCACGATCGCGAGGAGGATCGCGTAGAGGATCGCGCTTCCGACCGCGGTCTCGTACTGGTAGAGAACGTCGCTCTCGGGCTTGCCGCCGCTGAGGCGGCCCGCGTAGCTCAGGGTCGCGAGCGCGGCGACGAGCGCGATCCAGCCGACGAGCTTCGACGAGGGGGCCTGCTCCGACTCGCTCGGCTCCTCTCTCCGGACGCTCATGCCACCCACTGCCATAGCGCCCATTGCACCACGGCGATACCAAGCAGCGCGGCAGAGACCGACGTCAGAGCGGAGTGCAGGCGCGGGCGCGAGCCGAGCGTCGCGAGCACGAGCAGCAGCGGAAAGAGAACGAGCCCGAAGCGCGACATCGAAAGCAGCGGCCAGCGCTCCGACGGAAACGAGAGCGGGATCGCCAGGCTGACGAGCGCGAAAAGCCCGTAGGGCGCGCCGAAGCGCCGCCATGCCGCAAGCCCGAGGACGAGGAAGCCGACCGTGAATCCAAGCTGTTGCAGGTTGAGGGCGAGATCGCGGCCCGAGCGGTCGGCGAAGAGCACCGCGACGCCTTCCCAGAGCCCTCCCAACGGGCCTGCCCAGGACAGCTCTCGATTCCAGATCCCGTCCTGCGCGCGCAGGAAGGCGAACGGCTCCTCGATCCAGGCGGCGAGGAGGAGCGGATACGCCGCGGCGATCGGAATCGAGACGGCGAGCCGGAGGAAGGCGCGGCGGCGGTCGTCGGCTCGCCACGCGAGGAGCGCGAGCGCCGGGAGGAGGGCGATTCCGACCGGCCGAGTCAGCATCGCGAGCCCCGTTGCGACGCCGGCGCCCAGGAAGCGGCCCCGCTCGGCGAGGAGGAACGCCGCCAGCGCGAGGGCGAGGTAGAGCGACTCGCTGTAGACCGCCTGGAGGAAGAGCGCTGTGGGGAAGATGGCGAGGTAGAGGACCGCGCGTCCGGCCGCTTCCTCGCCGAGCCGCACCCGAGCGAGGCGGTGGAGCAGGACAAAGGCAACGGCGCACGCGGCGAGGGAGAGCAGGACGCCGGCGAGCACGTAGTGGCCGGCGAGGAGCCGCCCGAGCAGCGCCACGAGTCCTGGATAGAGCGGGAAGAACGCGGGGGTGCTGGACGGCGCGCCCGAGTAGCCCTGCTCGGCGATCCGGAGGTACCAGTCGCTGTCCCAGCGTGCCCAAACGTCGATCCCGACCCCGAGCTCGTGGAGGCGGGAGCTGTCCCACCGGTCGGCCTGCGGGTGCCGGTTCGGCTCGAAGACGAGCAGCGCGAAGAGGGCGGCCAGCCAGAGCGCGATCCGGCTCCAGAGGAAGATCTCGAGCGCGGGACTTCGCCGGGCAGACCGCAGCCGCTGACCCACGTCCACGAGATCTCCGATGATAGGCCGTGCCGAGCGGCTCTGAGGAACGGGCGTGGCGCCGTCGAATCGGTTCGCATGGAGCTCTGGCAGCGTCTGCTCGCGATCGGAATCGTGCTCGCCGCGGCAGTCCTGCTCGCGCGCATCATCGACCTGCGGATCCTGGGCGGCGACCGCAGCCCGGAGGCGCTGACCCGCTACCGCGTCCTGCGCCGCACGATCAGCGTCTCGATCGTGACGATCGGCTTTCTCTCGGCGCTCCTCGTGATCCCGCAGGTACGGGCGATCGCAGGCGGCCTCCTCGCCTCGTCGGCGATCCTCGGCCTGATCGTCGGCTTCGCCTCCCAACGTACGCTCGGGAACTTCGTCGCTGGGCTGATGATCGCGATCACCCAGCCGTTGCGGCTCGGAGACTGGGTCGAGATCGGGGACGTCGCAGGCAGCGTCGAGGAGATCGGCCTGATGTACACCTTCATCCGGACCGAGGACAACGCCCGGCTCGTGATCCCAAACGAGAAACTGGCGTCGGATACGATCCGCAACTCGACAATCCGCAGTCCCGCCACGTACGCGCAGGTCACAGTGCAGGTTCCGCCCACACACGACCTCGGGCAGCTCGTCGAGGCCCTCCGCCTGGAGGTGCCCGGCGAGCGCGACGAGGTCTTCGTCAGCGCCCTCGAGGGGTCACCCACCCTGACGATTCGCGCCTGGACCGAGGATTACGTCGCGGCTCGGCAGCTCGAGCGCGACCTCCGCCTGCGTGTCCACGCGCGGCTGCGTGCGCACGGGGTCACCGGGAACGGGATCGACCAATGACTCCGCCCCGGAAAGGAGGCCGGCGCGCGAGCCGCCCGTCCGCCAGGTCTCCGCAGCGCCGGGACGACGACCGGAACGGCGTCAAGCGCCGCAAGCGCCGCCGCGTCGAGCGCAAGCGCAACCGCCGTCGGGCCGCGGTGCTCGGCTTCGTCGCGGCGCTCGCGCTGCTCGCCGTCGTCGCGGGCAGCGCCGTCACCGGCGTCGCCAGCTTCGGCGGCTCCTGCGATCTGAGCGCGCTCCGTCGCGTCGAGATCGGCCAGAACTCGTTCGTCTATGCCGCCGACGGCTCCATCCTCGGCGGGATCCCCTCAGAGCGGAACCGTCAGCCCGTCCGGCTCGGGCGAATCAGCACCTGGATGCCGAAGGCGACGATCGCGATCGAGGACCGCCGCTTCTACGAGCACGGCGGTGTCGACCCGAGCGGGATCGCGCGGGCGGTGTGGGCCGACGTCCGCGCCGGCAAGATCGTCCAGGGAGGCTCGACGATCACCCAGCAGCTCGTGCGGAACCTCTACATCAGCCGCGAGCAGACCTTCGAGCGGAAGCTGAAGGAGGCCTGCCTCGCGATCAAGCTGAACCGCGCCTGGTCGAAGAAGAAGATCCTTGCGACCTACATGAACCAGGTCTACTACGGCAACCTCGCCTACGGGATCGAGGCGGCCGCACAGACGTACTTCTCCAAGAATGCACATCAGCTGACGCTGCCGGAGGCCGCGCTGCTCGCCGGAATGCCGCAGGCGCCGTCCGACTACGACCCGTTCAACCGCACCGAGATCGCGAAGGCCCGCCGCAACCAGGTGCTCCTCGCGATGCTCGGGCAGGGGAAGATCAACCGGACGCAGTACGACTGGGCAAACGCACGCGGGCTCGGCCTGAAGGCGGGCAGGCTCTACAAGACGATCCGCGAGCCGTACTTCTTCAGCTATGTCCGCGACGAGCTGATCGCCGCGTACGGAGTCGCCACCGTCCGCTCCGGCGGGCTCAAGGTCTATACGACGATCGACCCGCGCTTCCAGCGGGCGGCGCGCAAGGCGATCGTCGACACCCTCTACGAGAGGACCGACCCGGCGGCTGCCGTGATCTCGATCGACCCTCGCGGCGGCGCGATCAAGGCGATGACCGCGGTGACGCCGAGCCTGAAGAAGAATCAGTTCAACCTGCTCTCGCAGGCGAAGCGCCAGTCGGGGTCGACCTTCAAGACCTTCGTGCTCGCGGCGGCGGTCGAGCAGGGGATCAACCCCGCGACGTCGAGCTATCTCTCGGCCCCGTTCTTCTTCCGGCCGACGCCGAACGGGGACTGCGAGGACGGGAGCGGGAGCTGGTGGTGCCCCAAGACGTACGACCACAGCTACACGGGCTGGACGTCGATCGAGCGGGCCACGATTCGTTCCGACAACACGGTCTACGCGCAGTTGACGCTCGACGTCACCGCCGAGGCAGTCGCGAGGATGGCGACGAAGCTGGGCGTCCGCTCGAAGCTGTCGACGCCGGACGGTGGATACGTGCCGTCGATCGGACTCGGCTCGATCGAGGTCTCCCCGCTCGACATGGCGTCGGCCTACGCGACGCTTGCCGCAGGCGGGATCTACTCGGAGCCGCGGGCGATCAATCGCGTCGTGCTCGCGAACGGCAAGGAGGATACGGAGGCCGGCTGGGGCAAGCCGAAGCGCAAGCGGGTGATCTCCGACGGCGTGGCCTCTACGGTGACGAAGATCCTCGAGCAGAACGTCCAGTACGGCACAGGCACCGGCGCCAACTACGGCCATCCAGCCGCGGGTAAGACGGGCACGACCGAGGAGCACTCGGATGCGTGGTTCGCCGGCTACACACCGCGCCTCCAGACGACGGTCTGGGTCGGCTATCCGGAGGGGAAGGTGCCGATGACGAACGTGCACGGGATCAGCG
>JBPCJB010000148.1:0-9132 GCA_051005735.1 Gaiellaceae bacterium
GCCAGCTCGACGAGCTCCTCGCACGGCCCGGTGTCTCCCGAGTACGCGAGCGTCCGGTCGCCCTCGATGCGAAAGCCGAAGGCCGGAATCGTGTAGTGGACGACGGGCAGGGCGGTCAGGGTCAGGCCGGCCAGCTCGAACGGGCGTCCGGGCTCGTACTCGTCGACCTCGAAGGCGCGATCGAGCATGTCCTCGCCGCCGAGCTGGGCGAGGATCGGGCGCAACGTCGCCCGGGCGCCGGGAGGGAGTAGGAGCTTCGGCTTGGGGTGGGCAGCGCCCGGTCCGAAGAGGGAGCCCCAGACCCAGGGCACGAGGTCGCCCCAGTGGTCGAGGTGGAGGTGCGTGATCGCGATCGCGGAGACGTCCGGCCAACCGTTCGTTCCCGGTCGCTCGCGGAGCTTCGCAAGCACACCTGGGCCACAATCGAGCAGCAGCCGATCCTCGACGAGATACCCCGAACAGGCGCCGCCGGGGTTCGGCCAGGCCGGGGAGGAGCCGATGATCTCGAGCCGCACGACCCTATACTTGCCGATGCCATGGCCCGGAAGATCAGAGTAGTGATCGCGAAGCCCGGTCTGGACGGTCACGATCGCGGCGCGAAGATCATCGCTCGGGCTCTGCGCGACGCCGGCACGGAGGTGATCTACACCGGCCTCCACCAGACGCCGGAGCAGATCGTCGAGACGGCGATCCAGGAGGACGCGGACGCCGTCGGGATCTCGATCCTCTCCGGTGCGCACATGACGCTCGTGCCGCGGATCCTCGCCGGGCTGAAGGAGAACGGGGTCGAGGACGTGCTGGTCGTCGTCGGCGGCACGATCCCCGGCGACGACGCGGCGGAGCTCGAGAAGCAGGGCGTCTCGGCCGTCTTCACCCCGGGCGCGCCGACCGCCGAGATCGTCGACTTCCTCCGCGCGAAGATCCCGGTCTAGAGAGAGCGCCTCAAGACGACGCGCGCTGCGGAAAGCGCGCCCTTGCCGCCGATCTGAGCGGCGAGCGTCACCTTCGCAGGCGCCGTCCAGACGGTCACGGTGCTGCCGCGCAGGAGGAGATCGATCGTCGGATAGGCGACTCCGCCCGGGGCGGTCGCGACGCCCTCGATTGAGGCGGTTCCGGGAACGGTCACGCTCAGCTTCTGACCGGGCTGCTTCGCCTTGCGCCCACCGGGCCACCAGCGAACCTGCTCAAGAGCCACCTGGAGCTCCTCGCCCGCGGCGGTGACGACCTTGCCCGTGAGGGCGGCTGTGAAGGTCGTTCCCTTCGTCGCGGCGAAGAGGAGCCGGCTCGCCTGCTTCAGATGTGGGAAGGGGTTCGTGGCGGCGCCGCCGTTCGGGTGAACCTCGAAGTGGAGGTGCGGGCTGATCCCGTTCGCGTCGCCCGAGTCGCCGACGAAGCCGATCGGCTCGCCGGCTGCGACCTTGTCGCCGCTCTCGAGCCCGTCGGCATAGGCCACGCCAGGGACGCACTTGCCCTCGTTGTCGTTCGCGTCGGTCAGGTCGTTGTTGAGATGGACGTAGAGGTACTCGGTCCCGCTCGCGCCTTCGAGGTAGAGCATGCAACCAGCGCGCGCGGACGTCGTCCAGAACTTGACCCGGCCTGCTTCGGCCGCGAGCGCGAGCGCGCGGCGCGGTGCCAGCAGGTCGTTGCCCTCGTGCGCGCCCTGGCCGCGCGCATCGCCGAAATCGTCCGACCAGGTTGCCTCGCCCAGGATCGGGAAGACGAGCCGGGGCACGCGCTTCGCTGCTCCGCCGGAGGGCGCCGCTTGACTCGATGCGGTTGCCAAGCCCAGGGAGAAGAGGGCTGCGAGGGTGAGGAAGAGGGCTCCTCGGGCTGAGGTCCGGTGTGCCATCACGAGTCCGGTTCGCGCTCGAAGCGCGCAAGCCTAGCACCATCGGCAGAACGAACCTGCGCCGAAAGGGGTAAATCGATCCGAACGGCGAGTACCTTCGAGGCGCGACCCGCGGGCGTGGTTAGAGTCCACGACCGATGAAGATCGCCGTTTGCGTGAAGCAGGTTCCGGACGCCGCCGCGACGAAGCGGATCGACCCCGGGACGAAGCGGCTCGACCGCTCGGGTGAAGGCTCGCTCAACCCCGTCGACGCGAACGCTGTCGAGGAGGCGCTGCGGATCAGGGACGCCTCCGGGGAGGGGGAGGTGGTGCTCGTCTCGCTTGGGCCGGAGAAGGCCCTCGACTCGCTGCGCAAGGCGCTCGCGATGGGCGCCGACCGCGCGCTCCTCGTCTCCGACCCCGATGCGGCCGGATCCGACCTGGTGGCGACGAGCTCGCTGCTCGCGAAGGCGCTCGAGCGCGAAGGCGCCGACCTCGTCCTCTTCGGCCAGCAGGCGTCGGACTCGGACGGGGCCGTGCTCTGGGCAGCAGTGGCGGAGCGACTGCGACTGCCGCTGATCTCCCAGGCCGCGGAGCTGACGGTCGAAGGCGGCGCGGTCATCGGCAAGCGCCAGACGGAGTTCGGCTACGACGTGATTCGGGCGCCGCTGCCGGCTGTCGTCGCCGTTGCCGACTCGATCAACGAGCCGCGCTATCCCTCGCTGAAGGGGATCATGGGCGCGAAGAAGAAGCAACAGGACGTGCTCTCGCTCGCAGACCTCGGGATCGAGGTCGAGAGCGCCGGCCCGCCGGGCTCGCGCACCGAGGTGCTCGCCCTTTCGGATCCGCCCCCGCGCGGCGAGACGCGGAAGCTCGAGGACGACGGCACCGGCGCCGAGAAGATCGTCGAGTTCCTGGCGGAGAAGCGGCTCCTATGAGCGTCCTCGTCTTTCTCGAGCATCACGAGGGCGAGCTTCAGAAGGGCTCGCTCGGCATCCTCGCCAAGGCGGGGCAGCTCGGCGCCGAGGTCGCCGGGGTCGTGCTCGGCTCGGGCGTCGAGGAGTTCGCGGCCGGGGCGGGCCGCTACGGCGCGAGCACGGTCTACGTCGCCGACGACCCGAAGCTCGAGGCCCCCCTCCCGCAGCCGCGCGTCGACGCGCTCGCGCAGCTCGTCGGGGAAAAGGGAATCGAGACCGTCCTCTTCGCCCAGTCGATCCTCTCGGCGGACATCGCAGCCGGTCTGGCGGCTCGGCTCGACGCCGGCCTGAACTGGCAGCTCGTCGACATCGCCTCGCAGGACGGCACGGTCGTCGGCAAGCAGTCGGCACTCGGCGATTCCGTCCTCGTCGACGTCGGCTGGACGTCGACCCCTCGACTCGCGCTCTTCCGTGCCGGGATCGCGGATCCTGTGGAGACCGGCGGCACGGCGACCGTCGAGAAGCTCGACGTCACGTTCCAGGAGCATTCGCTGGCGGCGGAGATGCTCGAGCAGGCGCACGAGGAGTCGAGCGGCCCCTCGATCGAGGACGCGGACATCATCGTCGCCGGGGGACGGGGTCTCGGCGCCCCGGAGGGCTTCGGGATGATCGAAGAGCTGGCGAAGGCGCTCGGCGGCGCGGTCGCCGCGACGCGCGCCGTCGTCGACGCGGGCTGGTATCCGTACTCGGCCCAGGTCGGGCAGACCGGCAAGAACGTCGCGCCGGGGCTCTACGTCGCCTGCGGGATCTCCGGCGCGATCCAGCACAAGGTCGGGATGCAGGGCTCGAAAGTGATCGTCGCGATCAACAAGGACGCGAACGCGCCGATCTTCGAGTTCGCAGACCTCGGGATCGTGGGCGACGTGCAGACGATCGTCCCGAAGCTGACCGAACTCGTCCAGGCCCGCAAGGGATGAGCCCCTCCCAGACGAGTCGAGGGATCGTCCCGGCGGACTATCCGCCGCCGTTCTCCCCGGCCGAGGCGATCGCGGCGCCGAGCGATCCGGTCGACGAGCGGATCGAGGTGGGGGTGCTGATCGTCGGCGCTGGTCCCGCCGGCCTCGCCTGTGCGATCCGCCTCGGACAGCTGCTCGAGGATTCGCCTGAGACGGCCGAGCGCCTCGGCGACGTGCCCGTCGCGGTCGTCGAGAAAGGGAAGCAGCCGGGCTCGCATCTCCTCTCCGGCGCCGTCGTCAACCCGCGCGCGCTGCGGCGGCTCTTCAAGGGGCGGCCCGAGCAGCTCGAGCAGGCGCCGACCTACGGCGACGTCCACGGCGAGGCGGTCTACATCCTGACGAAGGGGACGTCGAGCCGGATCCCGCCGCCGCCGACGATGCGGAACCACTCGAACATGCTCGTCTCGGTGGCCCAGCTAGGTCGCTTCCTCGGCGAGCAAGCCGAGGCGATCGGCGCCGCGATCCTTCCCGAGACCGACGCGCAGAAGCTGCTCGTCGCCGATGGTCGCGTCCAGGGGATTCGGACATGCGACAAGGGCCGCGGCCGCGAGGGCAACGAGCTCGGCAACTTCGAGGCCGGTTCCGACATCGTCGCCCGCGTGACCGTCCTCGCCGAGGGAACCCAGGGGCATCTCACCGGCGCCGCGATCTCGCGGTTCGGCCTCGAGGGCAGCGACCCGCAGGTCTGGGCGCTTGGGGTCAAGGAGGTCTGGAAGGTCGAGCAGCCGCTCGGTCACATCGTCCACACGATGGGCTGGCCGCTCCGCAAGCGCGCCCGCTTCGGCGAGTTCGGCGGCTCGTTCATCTATCCGATGGGCGACGACCACGTCCCGATCGGCTTCGTCGCGGGTCTCGAGTACCGCGACGTCGAGTTCTCGGTCCACGACGTGCTCCAGGAGTTCAAGACGCACCGGCTCGTCCGGAAGATTCTCCGCGGCGGCGAACGAGTGGGGTGGGGCGCGAAGACGATCACCGAGGGCGGCTTCCATGCGCTGCCGAAGCGCTTCAACGCCCCTGGGCTGCTGCTCGTCGGCGAGGGCGCCGGCCTCGTCAACGTGCCGACGCTGAAGGGGATCCACTACGGGATCGAGTCGGGGATCATGGCCGCCGAGGCCGCGTTCCGCTCGCTCCAGCGCGGCGAGAGCCCGTCGCGGGTCGGCGCGCTCGACTCCTACGACGAGGAGCTGCGCGCGAGCTACGTGCTCGAGGATCTGCGCCAGGTGCGGAACATGCGCCAAGTGTTCGACAAGGGCTTCTTCTTCGGCGGCGCCTTCGCGAGCGCGATGACGATCACGAAGGGGAAGCTGCCCCCGAAGGACTACCACTCAGAGCCGAACGCGACCCACTCGCTGCTGCGGACCGACCGCGCGAGGAGCTATCCGGCGCCGGACGGCAAGCTCACCTTCGACAAGCTCTCGTCGGTCTTCCTGTCGGGCAACCGCACGCGCGACGACCAGCCGAATCACATCCGGATCGAGCGGCAGGTGCCGCGCGAGCTCGCGGAGCTCTGGACGAACATGTGTCCCGCGCAGGTCTACGAGGTGGGCGGCGCAGACGGCGACGGCACCGTGACCGTGAACCTCGCCCCGTCCAACTGCGTCCAGTGCGGCGCGATCACCGCGAAGGGCGGCCGGCTGACCCCTCCGGAGGGCGGCTCCGGCCCCGAGTACAAGCTCACCTAGGAGGTTTTGGCGGAACGGCCCGCCGGCTCAGGGCGGCGTTTCGCCAAACCCTCCTAGCGCGGGCTCATCTGGTGCGCGCCCGCCAGGCCTCGGCGAGCTCGATCAGCTCGAGGATCGAGGGATGGCCGTCGAAGAGCGTCGTCGACCAAGCGGGCGGGTCCGGGTCGGCGAGCGCCAGCGTGGTGAACTTCTCGAAGAGCCCTCGAGCCTGATCGGCGTCCCGCGTCGTCTCGAGCGCCACCCAGTCGGCCTCCTCCTCCATGTGGCGGGAGATCGCGTTCTGAAGCGGCAGCGAGCCGAGCTGAAGGACGGTGAGCACGAGGAGGGAGACAGGTACCGCGGCCGGCTGGCGCATCCCGCCGCGGCTCCGCGTTGCGAGCGCGATCAGCCAGGCGCCGGGCAGCGCGAAGAGCGCATACCAGGCGAGGCTCTCGAGGATGTGGTTGCCGGAGTGGTGGCCGAGCTCGTGAGCCAGCACGGTCTCCACCTCGCCCTCCGAGAAGGGCCCGTCGAGGAGCGTGCTCCAGAGGACGACGCGCCTCGTCGGCCCGAAGCCGGCGGCAAAGGCGTTCGGCGCATCGGTGAAGTCGGAGACGTCCTGAACCGAGAGCCGCGGCGGCTCGATCTCCTGCGCGCTCGCGAAGCGCCTCGCGTCGGCCTGCAATGCGGCACTCGCCGGCTCGGTCGGGAAGAGGTACGGCGTGACGAACGCGAACAGCGTCGCGAGGCCGACGAAGACGGGCGCGGCGGCGATCCACCAGCGGCGCGGGAAGCGTCCGGCGAGAGCCATCACGATCACGAGCGCCAGCGAGATGAAGAGAAACTCCGCCCCGAGCGCGAACCAGTTCTCGAACAGGGTCTCGACGTAGCCGGCGTCCGACTGGTCGTAGCGGCGATCCCACTACGTCCCGGCGAGCCGGAACGGAACCTGCGAGAGCCAGACGAGCGCCAGCCCGATCATCCCGAGCAGCATTCCCGTGCCGATCCGACCCGCGGCGGACTCCCGTGCGAAGCCCGCCCCGCGCCAGGCGTAGAGCGCGAGCACGGTGAGCAGGACGAGCTGCGACGCAACGAGTCGAGGCGGAGGAAGCGCTCGTAGGTCTCGGCGCGGTCGAGCGCCGGTCCCTCGAACACCCGCGCGTTGTCGAGCTCGGGCGGCTGAGCCCCTCCGGAACCCTCGTCTGCCAGAGCGACCAGGCGGCCAAGCCCCAGCCCCCGGCGAGGACGGGCAGGACGACGAGCCGCAACCGCCGAGGTCGGCTCGGGCGGCGGCCTCGCCGTGCAGCTCTACCGCAGGCTCCATCGGCTCATCGGCTCATCGGCTCATCGGCCCGGAGAGCCGGGCTCACGTACGGATAGTCGTCGGTCACGATCAGCCAGTAGGCGCTCGTCTGGGCGAGATAGCGACGGCGATCGCGCCGAGCCGGCGCAGTCCGTCGGGCATCCGGCCTGTCGCGAGCGCGGCGAACCAGCCGAGGAAGGCGACTACCGCGAGCGCGGCCGACAGCCCACCCGAGACGAGAAACGCGGGAATGACGAGGATCGTGCGGAAGAGCGTCACCCAGCGGCTCTGCCGCTCCGCCGCGCCGATCGTGATGTCGACGGCGTAGCCGGGGGCGCCGGTGAAGCCGGGAAAGCGGTTGCCGACGAGAGTCGCGAACGCGGTCACATGGGCCGAGTAGCGCACGTAGGCCGCGAGGAAGCGATGCAACGGAGCAGCCGAACGACCGCGCACGAGGGTGTAGATCCCGTTCACGAACGCGGATAGGACGGCCGTGACGCTCCACAGCGTGAGCCAGACGAAGTGCGGGAGCGCGAGGAGCAGCCGGAAGAAGACGGTCAGTCGCGAGCGTCGGCCGTCGTCGTCGACCTCGACCCCGATCGCGTGCGGCGGTAGCGACCAGCGCGGACCGGCAGCATCCGGGTCGGAGTTCGGGTAGCGGTCGGTCACGAGGAGGAGGCAGGCGGAGGTCTGCGCGGAGTAGCCGATCCCGTACGCCGCGAGGTTTCGCAGCCCGTTCGGCATCCGCCCGAGCGCGAGCGCTGCGAACCAGCCGAGGAAGGCGCAGACGACGAGGAGGCCGCCTCCCGAGAACAGGAAGCCACCCCAGTTCTCATCGGCGCCACTACCACGTCCGCCGCCGCCTCCGCCGATCGACCCCGAGCCGACCACCGCGGCGAGGAGCAGGGCGGGGAGCGCGAGCACGAGTCGGAACGCCGTCTTCCAGCGGCGGCTGAGGCGCCGCTTCCGGCAACTCCACGTCGATGGGGTAGCCGGGCTCGCCCGTGAAGCCGGGATACGGATTCGCGGCGAGCGAGAGGTAGGCGGCGATGTGGGCGCCGTAGCGGATGTAGGCCGAGAGGAATCGATGCAGGCCGGCCGGCGGCCGGCCGGTTGCGAGCGCGGCGAACCAGCAGACGATCGCGGCCGGCACGGCGACGATCGTCCAGAGCACGATCCAGACGATGTGCGGAAGCGCGAGGAGCAGGCGGAAGAAGACGGTCAGCCGCGAGCGGCGAAAAGATCGTCCGAGACCACGAGCCTGACGGGACCGGTCATCTGTCGGAGTATGAGCGAGCATAGGATTGAGCGCATCGAGGGCGCGCTGCTCACCCGAGACGACGTGCTCGCGGCGGCCGAGCGGATCCGCGGCCGCATCCACCGGACGCCCACCTTTACGTCGCAGACGCTCGGCGAGGGCGTCGTTCTCAAGGCCGAGCTCTTCCAGAAGACCGGCGCGTTCAAGGTGCGCGGCGTCCTCAACAAGCTCGCGGCGCTCTCCAGCGAGGAGAAGGCGCGCGGCGTGATCGGGATCTCGGCCGGAAACCATGCGCAGGCGCTCGCCTGGGCCGCCGCGGCGGAGGGAATCGACTGCCTCGTCGTGATGTGGGCGAGCGCGAGCGCGGCGAAGATCGAGGCCACGCGCGGCTACGGCGCCAGCATCGACCTCGAGGCCGAGGATCCAGCCGCGGCATTCGAGCGCCTGGCCGCCCTGAGCGCCGAGACTGGAAGGACGCTCGTCCACCCGTTCGACGATCCGGTCGTGATCGCGGGGGCGGGAACGGTGGCGCTCGAGCTGCTGGAGGACGCGCCGGACACCGAGACGATCCTCGTCCCGGCGGGCGGCGGCGGACTCGTTGCCGGGATCGCGGCCGCGGCGCCCGACCGACGCGTGATCGCGGTCGAGCCAGCGCGGTCGACAGCCGTCCACAGCGGCCTCGCGGCCGGCCGCTCGGTCCCGGTCAAGACGGATTCGATCGCGGACGGGGTCTCGGCGCCCTTCGCCGGCGAGCACGCGCTCGCGATCCTCCGCGCGTACGAGGTCGAGAGCGTGCTCGTCTCCGAAGCTGAGCTCGAGACCGCGTTCCGCTTCCTCTACGCGCGCGCGAAGCTCGCTTGCGAGCCGGCCGCGGCGCTCGGCGTGGCGGCGATGCTGGCCGGCAAGGTGGATGGCTCTGGCGTCGCCTGCGTTGTCTCGGGCGGAAACGTAGTGGCCGAAACGGCCTCTGCTATTCTGGCTGCGCGATGAAGACCGGCATCCATCCCGAGTACGTCCTGACACACGTCCGCTGCTCCTGCGGCGCGGAGTTCGAGACCCGCTCGACGAAGCCCGAGCTGCACGTCGAGATCTGCTCGGCCTGCCATCCGTTCTACACGGGCAAGCAGAAGCTGATGGATCAGGGCGGTC
>JBPCJB010000149.1:0-9618 GCA_051005735.1 Gaiellaceae bacterium
TGAGGGCGGCCGGCACGCGACTCCGCGAGCTCGACGTGCGGCTCGAGCTCGGGCTCCAAGAGTCCGTGCGGAGCGCGGTTCAGGCGGGCTACGGGGTCGCTTTCATCTCTCGCTCCGCCGTCGAGTCCGAGCTCGCCGGGGGGACGCTCGTCGCAGCCCGGGTCGAGGGGATCGACGCGACCCGTGAGATCTCGCTCGTCCGAACAACGGGTCGCGCCGCCACCCGGGCGGCCGAGGGCTTCGTCTCGTTCGCCCGCGAGCGGCTGGCGTGATCGTCCGCTGGGGGATCGACGGGCTCGAGCCGTTGTTGAGCGAGCTCGCGGTCAGCCGACCGTTCGTCTTCGCCGGCGAGCGGTTCTCCGTGCTGCCGCTCGAGCCGCACGGCCGCTGGACCGAACTGCCGACCGACCGGATCGCTGCGGCGTCCGTCGCGGCGCGCGGAGCGGACGGGCTGGTTGCGCTCGGGGGCGGCAGCACGATCGACACAGCGAAGGCTGTTTCGTCGGAGCTCTCGCTGCCGCTCGTCTCGGTGCCGACGACGTACTCGGGCGCCGAGTGGACAGCGTTCTACGGCATCCGCGATCCCGATCGGCTGCTGCGCGGCGGCGGCGCGGGAGCGCTGCCTACGGGGATCGTCTACGAGCCTCGACTCTCGCTCGACCTGCCGTCCGCCGACACCGTCGGGACGGCGCTGAACGCGCTCGCCCATTGCGCCGAGGCGCTCTACGTGAAGGAGCGGAACGACGAGGCCGACCGGCATGCGCTCGAAGGCGCGCGCCTGATCTCGACGTGGCTGCCGCGCGTCGTCGCCGGCGACGGCGATCGGCTCGAGGCACGGACGGAGCTTCTCCGCGGCGCGTGCGAGGCCGGCGCAGCGCTGGCGGGTTCGATGCTTGGACTCGGGCACGCGCTCGCGCAAGCTCTGGGCGGGCGCTACGGCCTGCCCCACGGAGCCTTGAATGCGCTCTGCCTGCCGCCCGCGCTTCGCTTCAACGCAGAGGTTGCCGGAGCAGCCGTCGCGCGTTTCGGGCGTGCGCTCGGAACGGACGATCCGGCAAGCCGGGTCGAGGAGCTTGCGCGGTTGGGAGGCTTCGAGCTGCTACGTGCTCTCGGTGTGCCGGAAGCCGAACTCGGCGAGCTGGCCGAGGCGGTGATCTCCCGCGCGGGCGCGAAGTCGAATCCGCGGCAGGCGTCGGCAGCCGAGGTGGAGGAGCTGCTGCGCTCGATCTGGTGAGGACGGAACTCACCGGTAGCGCTCTCCTTCGTCGCGTCGGTACGACCAGGCTGCCAGCACGAACAGGCCTGCGGTGTAGAGCGTGAGCACGAGCCAGGCGCCCCCCTGAACCGGGTCGCCTCGGGCGATCCCGACGAGCGTGTCTGCGAGCGCGCGGGTCGGCAGGTACGGCGAGATGCGAGCCACCGCGTCCGGCAGCTCCTCGGGAGTCGTCCAGAGGCCGCCGCAGTACGAGAGGCTGAGGTAGACGACGTTCGCGATCGGAAGTGCCGCGCGTGGGGGCGCGAGATAGCCGAGCGCGATGCCGAAGAGAGCGAACGGGATCGAGCCGAGGAGCAGCGCGACAGCAAGCTGCCCCCACTGGGCCGCGGCAAGGCCGGCAGTCGTCGTCAATACCGCTGCGACGAGAACGAGGCTCGCCGCGCCTGCCGCGAAGACGAGCGCGGAGAGGATCCGGCCGCCGAAGCGCTCCCCCGCCGCGAGTGGGAGCGTGCGCACGTATCGCTCCCATGGAGTCGCGCGCTCGGTCGCGATTCCGACGCCGAACTGGAAGAACGCGACCCCGAGAACTGCGAACCCCGCGAAGATCGCCATCAGCGTCGACGCATCGCCCGCCGAGCTCGGCGCTGCGAAGAAGAGGAAGAACATCGTGGGGAAGCCGAGCGTCGGTACGACGTAGGCGGGCATCCGCACAAGCTCCCGCAGGGACGCGCGCGCGTGGAGAGCAGCGATCCTCACATCTCATCCCGCGGCAAAAGCCGCAGGGCCTCCTCGAGCGGTAGGGGGCGGACGTCGAGATCTTCGAGTCGAGCGCCCGCATGGATCAGTCGACGGACGACATCCTCCGGCCGCGGCGCCTGGATGATGACGCGGTCGCCTTCGACGCTGACCTGGCCGGCGAGGTTCTGCGGAAGCGGCTCGCGGCGGAAGCTGATCCGGCCCACTCCTGCACGGGCGCGAATCTGCTCGACCGACCCGCGCGCGGCAACGCGGCCGCGGTCGATCACGACCACTGTCGTCGCAAGCGATTCCGCCTCCTCGAGGTAGTGGGTCGTGAGGAGGACCGTGCCGCCGGAGGCGACGAACGCGCGAGTAGCGTCCCAAACAGCCGTACGCGCATCGGTGTCCAGCCCGGTGGTTGGCTCGTCGAGGACGACAAGCTCGGGGTCGCCGGCGAAGGCAAGCGCGACGGCCAGGCGTCGCCGCTCTCCGCCGGAGAGACCGCCGGCTTGGCGGCGGGAGAGGTGACTCAGCCCGAAACGATTGAGCAGTGAACCGGTGTGGTGCGGCTGGGGGTAGTGGGCGCGGACGAGATCGACGATCTCGCTCACGCGCAGCGTGCCCGGGAACGCCATCTCCTGCGGTGTCGTACCGAGTCGACAGCGCGATCCTGGGATCCGAGGATCCGAGCCGAAGAGGGTGGCGACTCCCTGGTCGGGGCGGCGGAGTCCGAGGAGGAGCGAGAGAGAGGTCGTCTTGCCCGCTCCGTTCGGCCCGAGCAGGGCCACGATCTCGCCGCGGGATGCCTCGTAGGAGACGTCGTCGAGCGCGTGGACGTCGCCGAAGGATTTCGAGACCCGCTCGAGCCGGGCAGCGGCGGTCATCCGAGCTGGGCTTCCGGTCGCGCCCCGCTCAGCGAGCCGGCGACGAGCAGGTTGTAGATGATGTGCGCGACAAGCGGCGCCAGGAGCGTCCCGGTCAGGAGGTAGAGGCCGCCGAAGGTTCCGCCGGTGCCGATGTGGACGCGGCGCCCGTGAGCGTGGGTGAGGGCGAAGACGATCGTGGCGGTGGCGAATGCCGCCCCGGTCGGGATCATCAGCGCCAAGCCTCCCAGCAGGAGCCAGCGCCACAGGATCTCCTCGACCGTCGCCCAACCGATGATGAAGGCCGTTCTCGTGATCCCGGCAGGCCGCACCGGCAGGAGTCGTCGTCGCGCGATCGCCGAGTAGAGCGCCGTTCCTACCGCCAGCCCGGCTCCGAGCGCGAGGGCGGGCGAGGCATGCAGGTGGGTTGGAGGCGGAATCTCGAGGGTGAGCGGAAGCGCTATCGCGAGCAGCGCGCCGACCACGATCCTCGCCCAGAGTCCGATCGGGGTCATTCGTCGCCTCCGGTTCCGCCGACGGCGAGCAAGTAGACCGTGGACTCGTCGACGCCGTTCACGCCGAGGAGCCCGTCGACCGCAGAGTCGTAGTAGCCGCCGAACGGCAGCGCTGCGAGCTCGAGCGCGGTGGCGGTGAGCAGGGCGTTCTGCATCGCATGTCCCGCCTCGAGCAGCGCGAAGCGGTAGCCGCGTTGCCCGTACTTGAAACGGGAGCGCCAGAACACCCCGGTAAGCGCGAAGAGCACCGGAGCGCTCGCGAGAACCGGATCGACGAGCGCCCCGGCAAGGCGGCTCGGTTCGGTGGCAAGCAGCTCGACGCACCGGTCGAACGGATCGAAGTGGTAGACGCCCGCCGGAATCGCCTCGACGCGATTCGCGAAGACGTACAGCTCGAGCGGGTAGAGGGCTCCGGCGGACGGAATCGTGCGGCGTCCGTTCGCCTCGCGACCGTTGAGCGCGCAGGCCAGCGTGGTCAGCTCGGTCACCGAAAGTGAGCGTTCGGGCACGGGTGCGCGTGAGCGACGGGCGGTGATGGCCCGACCGAGCTCGGCGGCCGGCCAGACAGGCTCGGGCAGGGGCACCCGTGGGCGCTGCAGGTTGCGCCGGCCGGCTCGACTCACCGAGCGCTGGAGCTCAGGGTGCTGCTCCAGCAGGCGAATCCCACGAGTGCGAGCGCCGGCCGACGAGCGATAGAGCTTCGCCGCCTCGTGATAGGTCTCGGCAGGATCATCGAGCCCGACTCGGTCGCCGTACACGACCGACGCCTGCTGGTTCGTGGGGGCTCGAGCGGTCAAGGGAATGGGTGCGGCAACGGGTTGAGATCGTGCAGGAATCGACCTGGCGCCGTCAACGTGTCCCTTTCGGCCAGGTCGAGCAGTCGCGGGGCCCCCTGGAAGCGGGCAACGTGGGGCACGTCGAGCGAGCAAAGCCCAGGCGCGACCGTCTTGATCACGCTCAGGCCCGTCGTGCGGACGTCGGGTGCAGTGACGTCGACCGCGTACGCCCGCGAGCCCACGGCGGCGATCCGCTCGACGAGTCGCTCGACCCGATCTTCGGCCGGGATGGGCTCGAGGCTCGGCACGTCGGATACGCGACGAGTGTCACCCGAGATCAGGAAACGAGCTTCCGCGGCGTGCGCGTCGTCGGCGTAGAAGTGGATGTGATCCTCGAGCGTGAGCACGTCGCTGCCATCGGCGGCATACGTCCGCTCGGGTTCGACGAGAGCGAGCTTTCGGGCAGCCGAGCGCGTGGCGAACGCCTCGGCCAACGCCTTGAGCCAGGCTTGCTCGACCGTCGGGGCGGCAGCCGCGCCAACTCCGAGGGCCGCCCCCGAGGCAGGGGCCTGAACCACGCCCACCACAATCGGCAGATCGTGGAAGCTCGAGAGATCGACGGCGTAGTAGTCGAGCCCGGTCGGGTCGAAGTACGTGCGGGCGAGCTCTACCAGCCGCGGCTCGTCGCTCCAATCGAGAAGAGGGAGAGAGAGCCGGTTTGCCCAGACGATCATGAAGGCGTCGCGTTCCAGCAGCTCGAACAGGCCGCGCTCGGTAGCCGTGAGCGCGGATTCGGCGCATGCGAGTCCACTGCTCGTCGCATAGGCGATCCGGTGCTCACCCGGCAACACGGCATCCGCGAGGAAGACGAGCTCGGCGGGCAACCAGGCGGGCTCGCCGGCGCCGAGCTCGATCCCGTCGACCCAGCGAATCCGCGTCGAGCTCTCGAAGGGGACGAACGGGAAGCGCGGCCGCGCGTACTGGTCTGCGCTGAAGAGGCCGAACGAGCCCGGGTTGGCAGCGGCGCGGCCGAGCTCGTCTGCTGTGGCCACGACGAAGCGCTCGTGCGGCAGGTAGCTGGCGCTGGAGCGCTCGACGCTCTCGCCGATCGCTGCGGCTACGGCCTCGCGGGCAGAGCAGCCGGTGCCGCACACCGAGACGACGTGATCGAGCGAGCAGCCGATCAGCTCGTCCGCGGCAGCAAGGATTGCGGTGACGCGAATGAGCGGCGGCTCGTCCGCGCCGGCGAGTGTCTCGTCGAGTCCGCAGATCACGCCGACCCGGTCCGAGACGAGTGGCCGGAGCTGCGGCGGGATGGCGTCGAGGAGCCGGTTCACGCGGTCACCGGTTCCGCTTCGTGCCAGGGGAGCGGTGAGGAGGTGTTGCGCGTCGGCGAGCATGCGGGGCAGCGAGGGACTCGCAGCAGCGTGTGCGAGCGCACCTCGAGGCTCGCGGCCGTCTCGACGGTGACCACGGTTCCGGCAAGCGCAGGGTCGCGCAGCGCGATCCAGCGGATCGCGAGGTGGGCGGTCGCGGCGAGGACGAGGCTCTCGACCGGGGCCGGAATGAGACATGCCCGACGAACCGATCTCAGCCCGGCAAGCTCGGCGGCGCAGCCGCTCGTCGAGCCGCTCCGAAGCAGCAGGCACTCGTGGCACCCGGTCTCGTAGGGGATCACGAGCGGGCCGATCGTCGCGGTCGCGCCGTCGAAATCCCCGGCTGGGAGCCAGACGAGGCCGTTGTGGAGAGCCCGTTGGTTCCAGGCTTCGAGCATCGCTGGGTCGGCGGGGCTGGAGAGCACAACGGTGAGATCCGGCGAGCCCGTCGAGTGCTGCCTGACGTCGCCGACTCCAGCGGCTCGGAGCAGCCGGGCGAGAGGCTCGGTCAGGACGTCGTCGTCGCCGACGACAGCGACCACGGCTGCTTCGAGTCGGTCGCGAAGGTCGGACACCGAGCAGCCCGAATGCTCCGCCAGGGCCTCCAGGTCCGCCGAGCGGAGGTCGGCCGAGCCCTCGACGAGCAGCCGCTTCTCGGCGAGGAGCTCGAGCGCGCGCTCGACCGCGAGCGCGACCGGACGACCGACGATCGCGATCAGCTCGTCGGTCGTCCGGTTGCCGTCGAGGAGCGGAAGGAGCCGCGGCAGCAATGTCCGGGCCGCGGCTCCGGCGAATCGGACGACGGTGCCGGAGTGTTCGAGGAGGAGTGCGTCCTCCGTCGTCGCAAGCCGGTACCACGGCTTCAACAGGGGTCGCTCGGGGACGGCGAGGAGCATCATCGCTCAGTCGCAGAACGCGACGCAGCCGCAGCAGGAGGAGCTGCAACAAGTGATGGCGATGTTGACCGCGAGGGTGGCGCTCCCCGCCCCGCGCGTCTCCGCGGTGAGCTCGAGGAGCTCGGCGGTGAGTCGATTGAACATCGGAGGTCCTTTCTCTCGTAGTTGGCTGGTGGAGTGCCGGCTGCGGAAGACCGGTCTCTTCGAGCATGCCGGTCGAGACGCGGCTCTTTGTCTCAGCTGTGCAACGAATGTGTGTCGAAATCGCGGAGTTGCGGATAAGCGCTTCTAATGCGCTCGATTACATCCTGGTATCCTTGACGCGTGACCGCAGCGGCCAGTTTCGACGTGCTCGTGATCGGCAGCGGCGCCTCCGGGCTCGCCGCGGCCGTCTCGGCCGGCAACGCCGGCGGCCACGTCGCGCTCGCCACCAAAGGGTCGATCCAGGCATGTAACTCTGCCAAGGCCCAAGGTGGGATCCAGGCTTCCTTCGGCGAGGACGACTCGCCCGAGCAGCATGCAGCGGACGTCTGGAAGAGCTCGCACGAGAGCGCGGACATGCGACTCGTCGAGGCGCTGACCGGCGATGCTCAGAGCGCGATTCACTGGCTCGAGGAGCTCGGCGTCGCGTTCACCAAGGAGAATGGGGGCTACCGGCTCGCCCGCTGCGGCGGCGCCTCCGCCAAGCGCCTGCTCCAGGTCGGCGATCGCACCGGCCACGCGATCACGAAGGCCCTGCGCGAGGCGTTCGAGTCCGGTGACGGCGCGCTCTACCCGAACAGCCCACTCCGAGCCCTCGAGCCCACCGCGAACGGTTGGCACGCACGCTGCGGCGAGCACGAGCTCGCTGCGGCGACGGTCGTACTCGCGGCCGGTGGGCGCTGCTTCAAGGTCGCGGAGGAGCGCGGCGAGCTCTCGACGAACCATCCCAACGCGACCGGAGAGGTCACCCGGCTCGCCCTCGAGCTCGGCGCCGAGGCACGCGACCTCGACGAGCTCCAGTACCATCCGAACGGCGGCGCCTGGCCCGAGACGATGCAGGGCTACTCGATCCCGGAGACGACACGCGCGTACGGCGCCGTGCTCCTGAACGCCGACGGCGAGGAGTTCACCGACTCGCTCGGCCCTCGCGACGTGGTCAGCCAGGCGATCTTCGACGAGGTCGCGAAGCGCAAGGGAGTCCAGACGCAGGATGGACGGCCCGCGGTCTATCTCGACACGACGCGGATCGCGCGGGAAGACGCGGAGATCTCGCTGCCGTACATGTTGCGGCGCTACCGTGGCGCCGGCATCGATCCTCTCGAAGAGAAGATCCTGACCTACCCCGTGCTCCACTACCAGAACGGCGGCCTCGTGATCGACACCGACGCAGAGACGACCGTGGAGGGCCTCTTCGCCTGCGGCGAGATCGCGGGTGGGACGCACGGCCGCAACCGGATGATGGGAAACTCGCTGCTCGAGTGCTGCGTCTTCGGACGCCGTGCCGGCCGGGCAGCCGCAGAGAAGGCGAGCGCGTGAGCATCAAGCCGAAGGTTTGCCAATGAGCACAGTCACCACCATCGATCTGAGGCACGCCGTCGAGGACGCCGCAGCCCAGCTCTACGTCTGGGCGCTGAAAGACATTCCCCAAGACCTACGTGACGCGCTCGCGGCGGCGACGGAGCGCGAGACCTCGGTCACCGGTCAGCGTGTGCTCCAGACGATCAACCGGAACGTGTCGATCGCCGACGACCAGAAGAACCTCGTCTGCCAGGACACGGGGATCGCCGTCTACACCTGCCGCGTGGGCGAGCACTTCCCGCTCCATCCGACCCGGATCTACCAGGCGCTCCGCGACGGCACCGGGCGCGCGACGATCGAGCATCCGCTCCGCTCGAACGCCGTGCACACGATCACGCGCGAGAACACCGGCCCGAACATCGGCTACCGGCTCCCGATCGTCCACTGGGAGTTCATCCCAGACTGGGACGGGCTCGACGTCAAGTGCGTCCCGAAGGGCTCGGGCTCGGAGAACATGAGCTTCCTGAAGATGTGCGTCCCCGCCGACGGGGTGAAGGGGATCAAGCAGTTCGTGCTCGAGTCGATAGTGGGCGCCGGCGGCAAGCCGTGCCCGCCCGGAATCGTCGGCGTCGGGATCGGCGGCACCGCCGACTACGCGATGTACCTCGCCAAGGAGGCGATCACGCGGCCGGTCGGCACTCGCAACGGCGATCCGCTCGTAGCCCGGCTCGAGGAGGAGCTCTACGGCCTCCTGAACGAGACGGGGATCGGGCCGATGGGGCTCGGCGGCGACGTGACCGTGCTCCAGTGCCACATCGAGCATGCGGACACCCACATGACGCTGAATCCGGTCGCGGTCAACTATCAGTGCTGGGCGGCGCGCCGCGCCTCCGTCCACGTCGACGCGCAAGGCAACCTCGACTACGACCGCGAGTTCTAAGTGGCACCTCCGATGGCCAACCACACCGTCACCTTCCCCGTCACCGATCCGCAGGAGATCCTGAAGCTGCGCGCCGGCGACGAGGTCACCGTCCAGGGCCGCATCATCGGGATCCGCGACCGGACGCAGGTCCGGATCTTCGACCAAGGCGTCGAGCCGCCGATGGATCTCTCGGGCGCACTCTTGCTCCACACCGCGCCGGGTGTCCGCAAGCTCGAGAACGGGCGCTACGAGAAGGTCTGCATCGGCACGACGACGAGCGCCCGGATGGTGCGTTTCACCGAGCCGCTCGGCCGTAGGTACGGCGTGCGTGCGATCTGTGGCAAGGGCGGCTTCCCCGACGAGGCGATCGAGCCGATGCACGAGCTCGGGATGGTCTACTTCGCGATCGTCGGCGGGGCGGCCGCGCTCGAAACCACGCAGATCGAGGAGATCGAGGAGGTGATGTGGGAAGAGCTGATGCCCGAGTGCCTCTGGAAGTTCCGTGTCAAGGACTTCGGCCCACTCACGGTTGGGATCGACGCGCACGGCAACTCGCTCTATCACGACGTGCAGATCGCGGCCCAGGCCAAACTGAAGGAGATCTATGCCCGCCTCTAACGGCGAACCGCACCCGAACTTCCTCGACCTGCCGGCCCGATCGCCGAAGCCGCGCGAGAGCGGGCTCACCCATGTGATGGACAAGGGCCTGAACATTCGCGAGATCGAGGGTCTCTTCGACACCGCCGGCGAGTACGTGGACATCGTCAAGCTCGGCTGGGGCACGAGCTACGTCACGAACAACCTCGAGAAGAAGAT
>JBPCJB010000150.1:0-22256 GCA_051005735.1 Gaiellaceae bacterium
TCGGCGTCGTCGCGGAGACGGCCGACGAGGTCGTCGTCATGTACGCGGCCAAAGTGGTGGAGCGCGGGACGGTGGATGCGATCTTCACCGCGCCGCAGCACCCGTACACGTGGGGTCTGCTCGGCTCGTTGCCCCGCTTGGACGCGGAGATCGATCGGCTGGCGCAGATTCCGGGTCAGCCGCCATCGCTTCTGAATCCACCCCGCGGCTGTCGCTTCCATCCGCGCTGCGCCTACGTGATGGACGTCTGCAAGGAGAAGGTGCCGGAGCTCATGGGGGTCTCCCACGACCCGAACCACGAGCAGGCCTGCTTCCTGGACGAGGAGACGAAGACCCGCGAGGCGGCCCGGTTGTTCGCGGCCACGATGGCTGCCGGGACGAGCGGGTAGCGCAATGGCGGACGAGCTGCTCGTCGTCGAAGGCCTGAAGAAGTACTTTCCGGTCACACGCGGGATCATCTTCCAGCGGCAGATCGACGCCGTGAGGGCCGTGGACGGCGTCAGCTTCACGCTCAACGAGGGCGAGACGCTCGGCGTCGTCGGCGAGTCCGGGTGCGGCAAGTCGACGATGGCGCGCTGCCTCCTGAAGCTGATCGAGCCGACCGAGGGCAAGATCGTCTTCCGCGGCAGGGACATCTCCAAGCTCTCGCGGCGCGAGATGCGGCCCCTTCGGCGCGAGATGATGATGGTCTTCCAGGATCCCTACGCATCCCTGAACGTCCGCAAGCGCGTCGGGTTCATCGTCGCCGAGGCGCTCGAGGTGCACGGCATCGCCACCCCCGCCGAGCGGAAGCGGCGGGTCCAGTCGCTGCTCGAGGTGGTCGGGCTCAATCCCGAGCACTACAACCGCTTCCCGCACGAGTTCTCGGGAGGGCAGCGCCAGCGGATCGGGATCGCGCGCGCGCTCGCGATCAACCCGACGTTGATCGTCTGCGACGAGCCCGTGTCCGCGCTCGACGTGTCGGTTCAGGCCCAGATCCTGAATCTGCTCAAGGACCTCCAGAGGGAGTTCGGGCTCACGTACATCTTCATCGCGCACGACCTGAACGTCGTCCGTCACATCTCCGACCGGGTGATGGTGATGTACCTGGGCAAGCCGGTCGAGCTGGCTTCGCGCACCGAGCTGTACACGGCGCCGAAGCACCCGTATACCGGAGCGCTTCTCGCCGCGGTGCCGATTCCGGATCCCGCACTCGGACGCCTGCGGCAGCGCGTCGTCCTCGAGGGCGATGTGCCGAACCCGATCAACCCGCCGGCCGCGTGCAACTTCCACCCGCGCTGTCCCCGTTTCCACGAGGGACACTGCGATGTCGACACGCCCGAGCTGCGGAACGTCGCCGGCCACGCGCATACGGCTGCCTGCCACTACCCGCTCGAGAAGTGGCCGATGACGCCGGAAGAGATCCGGTACGACCGCTCGCGGGCGGCTGCGGTCGGCTCGTAGCGCCGTGCCGCGTCGAGCGAGCAAGCGGTAGTGCTCCGGCGACTCGCCGGACTACGCCGACTCGCCGTCCTGCTGGCGTCCACCGCCGTGGGCCTGGGCGCGGTCGCGTGGCTCCTCGGCCTCGCGACCGGCGCATCGAGCGCACGCGCCCTCTCGGTGACGTACTACGTGGTCGGCGCCTTCCTGATCGTGCTCGGCTTCTTCGCGGGGAACCGAGGCCCGCTCCGCACGAAGCTCGCCGATGAGGAGGCGCCGATCGCAGGGATGTTCGGCGCGGGCCTCGGGCTTCGAGGGGCTCGACGCGCAACCCTGGGAGAGCGACGCGATTCGCTGGCCACGGCTGCGATCTTCCTTGCCGTCGGCGTCTGGCTCATCCTCCTCGGCGTTGTTGCCGATGCTTCGGTCAAGCTGTTCTAAGATCGAGACTAACTTCGACGCCGACTCGCTCGTCTGAGGTGATGATGCAAAACGTTCGGGCAATGGAATGCGAGCGCACGCGGCAGTGGGTTTCCGTGGCGCTCGATAGCGAGCTCTCGCAGTTCGAGCGTGCCCTCGTCAAGAATCACGTCGCGCGCTGCGCCGACTGTCGCTCGTTCCAGCGGAGCGTCACGGCCGTCACGGCCGTCGTGCGCAGCTCGCCGTCCGAGAGAATGAGCCGGGATCTCTATCTGCCGGCGCGCCGCCGGGTCGCCTGGGGCTCGCCTACAGCCGTAGCCCGACTCGGCTCGGCGGCCGCCGCGGTCATGGTCTCGCTGATCTCGCTCGGGCTGCTCGCGGCGCCCGAACGTGGCTCACTGGCGGGCGAGCAGGCGTTCGTCGTAGCTTCGCGCGAGCCGGCGGTGACGACCAACGAGCTTCTAATCGGAGTCCGCCGGCGGGCGCTCGTCCTGGGCGAGCATCAGGCAATCGCATTCGGCTCGGGCGGAATCGGAGCGTACAAGCCCGCGTTGGCGCCGACGCCGTAGCGGCGCTAGCGTTCAGCTCATGACGGTTGCGGTGCAGGTCGGCGCCGAAGAGCGGCTCGCGTCGGCGGCCGCGATCGCCGACCGCTTCCGCGCGAACATCGAGACCGTCGTCCACGGGAAGAGCGAGGAGATCCGGCTCGTGCTCACGGCGCTCGCGTGCGGCGGGCATGTGCTGTTCGAGGATGTGCCCGGCACCGCCAAGACGGTGCTGGCCCGTGCGATCGCCCAGTCGATGGCGGGTGCCGTACCGGCGCGGATCCAGTGCACGCCCGACCTGCAACCGACGGACGTGACCGGGCTTTCGATCTACAACCAGAAGACCAGGGACTTCGAGTTCCAGCCGGGGCCGATCTTCGCGAACGTCGTGCTCGTGGACGAGATCAATCGGGCGATGCCGAAGGCGCAGGCGGCCCTGCTCGAGGCGATGGCGGAGCAGCAGGTCACGAGCGACGGCGTCACGCGCCCGCTTCCGCACCCGTTCCTGCTGCTCGCCACCGAGAATCCGATCGAGTACGAGGGCACGTTCCCGCTTCCCGAGGCGCAGCTCGATCGCTTCTTCCTGAAGACGTCGCTGGGCTACCCGTCGCTCGACGAGGAGTTGCAGATCATCGACGACCAGCGCGAGCATCATCCGCTCGTCGACCTGCGACCGGTCGTCACGATCGCCGAGGTCGCCGCGCTGACCGCCGCTGTCGGGGACATCTACCTCGATCCACTGCTGGGCCGTTGGATCGTCGAGCTCGTTCGTTCGACGCGCGAGTTGCCCACGGTGGCGGTGGGCGCGTCCGTGCGGGGCAGCCTGGCGCTCGAGAAGGCTGCGCGCGCGTGGGCGCTGCTGCACGATCGGACCTACGTCACCCCTGTCGATGTCGAGAGGCTGTTCCTGCCCGTGCTCGGTCACCGCGTCGTTTTCACGCCGAGGACGCTCGCCGAAGCGCGGCGGACGGGCTGGGAGGTCGCGCTCTCCGAGTTCAGAGCCGCCTCGATCGAGCTTGCCCCTCCACCCGCGACGGTGTTCGACTCCGACTCGCTCCTCGCAGGATCGTGAGCGGGCGGCGCGACGTCTTTCCGCTGGTGCCGCGCCAGCGGCTACTCGGTCTCTCCTTCGGGGTCATCCACGGAGTCCGCCGCGGACTCGGCACCGACGTGGCCGGCTCGCGTCCCTACCGACCCGGAGACGACCGCGATTCGATCGACTGGGCTGCGACGGCGCGGCTCTCCACCGCCCGGGCGTCGGACGAGTTCGTCGTGCGCGAGACCTACGCCGACGACGCCCCTCGCGTGGTCATCGTCGTCGACCGAAGGCCGGAGATGGCGCTCTCGTCGCCCGACGTTCCCTGGCTGCGCAAGCACGACGCGCAGCGCACTGCGGCAGGCCTGATCGCCGACAGCGTCGCCGAGGCGCGCGGCCTCGTCGGCTATCTCGATCTTGCGGAGGGGGCCCACGCGCCGTTCTGGCGGCCGCCATCCTCGAATCGCGAGCCGTGGTCGATTCGGGACCGGCATCTGCGCCACCCGACCTTCATGGCGCCCGAGGACAACCTCACGCTCGCGCTGGAGTTCCTCGAAGATCACCGCCGGGCCGTGCCTGGCGGCAGCTTCGTGTTCATCGTCTCCGACTTTCTCGTCTCGCCCCCGCGCGAGGTCTGGGAGCGGGCCGTCGAGCACCGTTGGGACATCGTCCCGGTCGTGATCCAGGACCCGCTCTGGGAGCAGAGCTTTCCCCCGGTCGACGGGATCGTTGTTCCGCCCACCGGCGCCGACGGCCGCGTGCGGCTCGTCAGGCTCCGCGCCGGCGAGTCGGCCGAGCGGCGGCGCGAGCACGAGCAGCGCCGGGCCGAGCTACTCGGTGGCTTCCTCGACCTGGGGATCGACCCCGTGTCGCTCTCGGCGAGCGACCGCGATCACGTCCTCTCGGCGCTCCTCGGTTGGGCGGCGGGCCGAGAGCTCGAGCACGGACGGAACTGGCGGTGAGGCGGCTCGCGGTTCCGCTCGCGCTTCTGGCGGCGCTCGCCGTCACGGGCGGGGGGCTCGCGCTCGTGCTCGCCTCGCGCGACGGCGACGAAGACGATCTCCGGCCGCTGCGACAGTCGCTGGCTATCGTCAGCACATCGGTTCGGCCGTCGGTGCATGCATTTGGCGAGCCCATCGTGGCAGAGGTCGTGCTCGTCGGCGATGCCGAGGTCGTCCGGCCGGAGACCGTCCGCCTCGACCCCGATTTCGCGCCGTATGAGGCCGCCGGGCCGGGACGCGTCGAGCGCATTGCCGCGGGATCGAGCGTCCGCTGGCGTTTCCGGTATCCGCTCCGCTGCCTCCGCGAAGGCTGCGCGCCCGTCGGCGACCGCCGAACCTTCGAGTTCCCCCTGGCGAGCGTCGCGTACCGGTTCCAGCTGAGTCCCGGCCCGGCGAGCCTCATCGTCGAGTGGCCGGGCTTCCAGGTGACGGCGCGGGTCGACGATACGGCGCTCGCGCAGCGAGCGTGGCGGGGGGACGTGAGTGCCGTTCCCGCCCCATCCTATCGCTGGGCGCCCGGCGCCCTGGCCGCCGCGCTGCTCGTCGGCACGGCGGCGTTCGCAGGTCTCGGTGTCGGGCTGGCCAGGCGCTTCTCGCTGCGGCGCGCGCCGGTGGCGGCCGAGGCAGGGCCGGACGTGGTAGCGACGCTGGCCCCGCTCGAGCGGGCGCTGGAGCTCGCGCGCGCCGCAGTGAGGAACGGAGACCCGCCTGACCGGCGCCGCGCACTGGAACGCGTCGCCCGCGAGCTGGGCAGCCGGGGGCTACCCGATCTTGCAGATCGGGCGAGGGCCCTCGCCTGGGCGTCCGGCGCCGCCGATCCCGACGCCATCGAGAACCTCGCACGCGACGCCCGCTCCGCAAACGGAGGCACCGTGTGAGCGGCGTCCGCAGATCCGGGCTACCGACGTCGGCTGTCCGCGAGCTCGAGCAGACCGCGAGACGAACGCTCTTCCGGCACGTCGGGCTCGCGCTTTGCGCCGTGGCTGTGCTCGCCGCGGCCGTCCTGCTCTCGACCCGCCTCGGCGCGAGGCCCTCGAGCTATTTCGCCTCGGGCGGAGGAGGAGTCGTCGTGCTCGACCTCTCAACGAGCGTCGAGCCGGCGAAGTACCGGCGCATCCAGCGAGTGCTGCGCTCGCTGGCGCAGACCTCGACCCGCGTGGGTCTAGTCGTGTTCTCGGACGACGCGTACGAGATGCTCACGCCGGGCACGCGCGGCGACGAGCTCCGTCCCCTGCTGCCGTTCTTCGAGCCGCCTCCCGCGGCGCCGATCGTCAGGCGCTCTGGACGCTCGCGAGGAAGCTCCCAGCAACTTCCCTCTTTCGGCCGGGCGAACCCCTGGACCGGGGCGTTCCGCGGCGGAACGAAGATCTCCCTAGGGCTCGGCGAGGCGCGGCGCGTGATCGAGCGCGATGGGATCGAGCCCTCCGTGCTGCTGATCAGCGATCTGGACGACTCGGCGCTGGACACCGAGCGGCTGACCCAGGAGCTGATCCGCTACGAGACCGACGGGATCGACCTCCGAGTGGTGCCGCTATTCGCCTTCAATGAGGATCGGGACCTCTTCGAGCAGCTCCTCGGAGAAGAGGCGTTCGTGCAGAATCGCGAGTTGCTCGGCAACAGCGCGATCGAGGAGCGCCAGACGCTGGTCGGCTCGTTCCCGGCGGCGCTGGTGGCCGCGGCGGCAGCCCTCCTGGCGCTGCTCGCTCTCAACGAACGGCTCTGCGGCCGCGTCTCCTGGAGGCGCGCGTGAGGGCCCCTCGGATCGCCGGACCGGTCGCCGTCGCGCTCGCTTTCGCCGTCGCGGCGCTCCTCGCTCTACTCGCCGCCGACGTGATGCGCGCACAGCAGGCGCTCGAGCGCGGCGACGCCCGCTTCGCCGGAGCGGCAGGAACAGCCGGCATGTGGACGGCCGACACGGTGCTTCCGACCGGCGCCAGCCGCTCGCTGCTCGATGTGGACGACGACCTGGAGTTCCGCGCCGCCCTCCAGCGGTTCCGGCTCGCACGGCCGCGAGAGCAGGTGACGCAGTTCTCCCAGCTCGCCGTCAGAAGCGGGGCCGAGCGCGTGCTCGCACGGGCCGCCGTTCATACTGACCGGCGCCGCGGGTCCGTGCTCGCCAACCTGCGTGGCGCGCTCGCGCTCGAGGAGGCGCGGCTCGGCACCGGCTCGGGGCCGCCGCTCCGCCGGGCGTCGGGTCACTTTCGCCGAGCAGTGGAGCTCGATCCGACGAACGACGACGCCCGGTTCAACCTCGAGCTCGCGCTCCGGCTCCTTTCGAGCGCCGCGAGCAGCTCGGCCGGCAGCGGCGAGCGCGCGGCCACCCCTGCCTCGGGCGCCGGCGCTGCGTCGTCCGGCGGCGGCTACTAGGTTCCGATCGCGGTGGGCGTCTCCTTCCTGACGCCGTGGGCCGCCGCTGTCGGCGTCCTCGCGCTGCTCGGCGTCGGTGCCCTCGTCGTCTCCGAGCGGCGGTCGCGCCGGCTCTGCGCGGTACTGGGGCTCGAGCCGCGGCCCGCGGGCACGCTCGGACTCGAGGCGGGCGCGTTCGTCGCAATGGGCCTGCTGCTCGGCCTCGCGGCGGCGCAGCCGGTCGTCTCCAGGGTGCAGGCGACCGACGGTCGGACCGATGTCGAAGCGATCGCCGTCTTCGACATCTCGCGCTCGATGCTCGCGCGGTCCTCGCGCTCGGCGCCGGCCCGGATCGACCGCGCCCGCTCGCTCGCCAAGGAGCTGCGCTTCGGGCTCGTCGAGGTGCCCACCGGCGTCGCCTCGCTGACCGACCGCCTGTTGCCGCATCTCTTCCCGACCCTGAGCGCGACGGCGTTCACCGCGATCGTCGACCGGGCGGTGGAGATCGACCGGCCGCCGCCCGAGCGGCGCGCCAACCGAGCCACGGCGCTGGCGGCGCTCGGCGATCTCGGCCGGCAGAACTTCTACGGCTCGAGCGCACGCGTTCGTGTCGCCGTCGTCCTCACCGACGGCGAGAGCGTGCCGTTCAACCTCGGGGAGCTACGGGCGCTGCTCCTGCGAGGACGCGTCGCCCCGTACTTCGTGCACGTCTGGCACCCGGAGGATCGGGTGTACGGGCCGAGAGGCGAGCCAGAGAGCTACAGGCCCGATCCGGGGAGCCGCGCCGTCCTCGAGCGCGTCGCCCGTGAGACCGGCGGCGGGGTTTTCAGCGAGCGGGAGCTCCCCGCCGCCCTTGCGGCCGTTCGCCGCAGGCTCGGCGAGGGCGCCGTCGCCTCCAGGGGGCGGGAGCTCCGGGCGGTCGCGCTTGCGCCCTACACCGTCGCGGCAGCCGCGCTGCCGCTCGCGCTCATCCTGCTGCGGCGCAACTTCTAGCCGCGCCGCTCGTCTACTCTTTGATGATGCGCAAGCTCTTGGAAAACCCGTGGGTGGTGCGAGGGTTCACCGCGGTTTCCGCCGCGCTCCTCGTGATTGGGGCGTTTGCGTACGTCCAGTCGAGACCCGACCCCTCGCCGGCGACGAACACGACCACCTTCGGGCGCGACTTTGAGCTCCCGGTCACGACGAACTTGTTAACCGCGGCAGACCTCCCGAAGAACGTCCGCCAGGTCGCGGGTGAGTTCATCCTCGCGGCGGCCGGGAGGGAGAATCTCGCGAAGGCGTGGAAGCTCACGCATCCCGAGCTCCGGGTTCAGTGCGGCTGCTCGTACAAGCACTGGCTCACCGGTGACATCCCGGTGCAGTACTACCCGCCGAACGACATCGATACGGCGAGCTTCGCAGTCGACGAGATCACGCCGAACGAGATTTTCATGCGGGTGCTGCTCGTGCCGAAGAAGGGCGCCAAGGTCAAGCCGCAGGTCTTCGACATCGGCCTGAAGGGCAACGGCTCGGCCAAACAGAAGACGTGGCGCGTGAACTACTGGGCGCCTCGCTCCTCGATTCCGGTGCCGGCCGCGATCGACGGCGGCTGATCGTCCCGTGCTGGTCGCGCCGAGCCCCGTAACCGCACACGTCTGACGCCTCGACCACGACGCCAGGCTGGCGTCGGCGCTCGAACGAGGCGGCGGCAGCCGGTCGGCGGATCGCCGCGGAAGGCCCTTCGCTAGAATCCGCGTGCTTCTGCGGCGTCCTCGTGCCGCGCCTCCCACCACCGAGATCTCTCTCCAGGAGCCACATGTCTGAGCACGCGCAGGGAACCGCCGGCAAGGTCGTCGAGATCAAGGGCGTCGTGATCGACGCCGTCTTTACGGACGGCCTGCCCGCGATCTACAACGCGCTCTCGATCGCGATGCCCGGTGTGGGCGGCGCGGAGGGCACGACGCTGATCGCGGAGGTGCAGCAGCACCTCGGGGACGATCGCGTCCGGGCGGTCGCGATGGACACGACCGACGGCCTCGCGCGCGGTGTCGACGTCGTCGATACCGGTCAGCCGATCTCCGTCCCGGTCGGCGACGCGACCCTCGGCCGGATCTGGAACGTGATCGGCGAGCCGGTCGACAACAAACCGCCGGCCGGCGACGACGTCGAGCGGTGGTCGATCCACCGCGACCCACCGGCCTTCCGCGACCTCTCGCCCACCGTGGAGATCTTCGAGACGGGAATCAAGGTGATCGACCTGATCGCCCCGTACATCAAGGGCGGCAAGATCGGGCTCTTCGGCGGCGCCGGCGTCGGCAAGACGGTGCTCATCCAGGAGCTGATCCACAACGTGGCGCGCGAGCACAGCGGTGTCTCCGTCTTCGCGGGTGTCGGCGAGCGCACGCGCGAGGGCAACGACCTATTGCTCGAGATGACCGAGTCCGAGGTGATCGACAAGGTCGCGCTCGTCTACGGGCAGATGAACGAGCCGCCGGGCGCCCGCCTGCGTGTCGGACTCTCCGGACTGACCATGGCGGAGTACTTCCGCGACCAGGGCCAGGACACTCTGCTCTTCATCGACAACATCTTCCGCTTCGTCCAGGCCGGCTCGGAGGTATCCGCGCTGCTCGGCCGGATGCCGAGCGCTGTCGGCTACCAGCCGACCCTCGCAACCGAGATGGGTCAGCTCCAAGAGCGGATCACCTCGACGACGACCGGCTCGGTGACGTCGATCCAGGCGATCTACGTCCCGGCCGACGACCTCACCGACCCGGCGCCGGCGAATGTGTTCGCCCACCTGGACGCGACGACGACCCTCTCGCGGGCGATCGTCGAGCAGGGGATCTACCCGGCCGTCGATCCGCTCGACTCGACCTCCAGGGCGCTCCAGCCGGGAATCGTCGGCGAGGAGCACTACGCGGTCGCGAGCCAGGTGCAGCAGATCCTCCAGCGCTACAAGGATCTCCAGGACATCATCGCGATCCTCGGCATGGACGAGCTCACCGACGAGGACAAGGTGATCGTCTCGCGGGCCCGCAAGGTTCAGCGCTTCCTCTCCCAGCCGAACTTCGTCGCCGAGCAGTTCACCGGCACTCCGGGCCAGTACGTGAAGCTCGAGGACACGATCGCCGGCTTCAAGGAGATCATCGAAGGCAAGCACGACGAGCTGCCCGAGTCGGCCTTCTACATGGTGGGGACGATCGAGGGCGCCGTCGAGAAGGCCGACGCGGCCGCGGCCGCAGCTTAAGGCCGTGGCCGAGACGCACCCCAAGTTCGACGTCGCGGTCGTCACCCCGGAGGTAGATGCCTTCCGGGGCGAGGCCGAGATGCTGGTCGTCCCCGGCGCCGCCGGCGACATCGGCGTGCTCGCGCGGCACGCGCCGCTCGTCGCCACCTTGCGAGCCGGCTCGACCCGTGTCTATCGCGATCGCGAAGCCGACGACGTGGTCGAGCTCGCGACCGGACCCGGCTTCTTCAAGGTCGAGCTCGACCGCGCGATCGCGCTCGTCGACGACGCCGTCGACGTGAAGGAGATCGACGACACGCGCGCGCAGGAGCAGCTCGAGGCCGCGAAGGCGGAGCTCGAGCGAATCGACGCCGGCGAGTCGACGGCAGACCGCTGGCAGCTCGAGCAACGGATCAAGCACGCAGAGAACCAGCTGACCGTTTCCGGCAGGGGCTAGCGCGGTGCAGGCGACCGTTGCCGAGAAGCGAGAGATCGCCAAGGGAACGCTGCTCGTCACCTTCGCCGTCGTGGACTATCCCGACTACCGGCCCGGGGCCTACTTCTGGGTCGAGCTGCCCGAGCGCGGTCACCAGGACGAGAAGGGCCTGCGGCGCCACATCTCGCTCGTGACCTCGCCCACCGACGAGGGCTCGGTCGGATTGGCGACGCGCATCCGCGACACCGCCTTCAAGCGGACGCTCGCCGAGCTCGAGGTCGGCGACGCGGTCGAAGTCGAGGAGCCGAAGGGCTCGTTCCTGCTGCCGGAGGACGCGACCGCGAGGTACGTCTTCATCGCAGGCGGGATCGGGATCACCGTCTTCCGGAGCATGCTCCGCTACATCCACGAAGAGCAGCTTCCCTACGAGGTCACGCTCGTCTACTCGAACCGCGACCGGGAATCCGCTGCTTTCCTCGACGAGCTCGAGGGGCTCGAGCGGGAGGTTCCGGGCCTGAAGCTCGTGCTGACGATGACCGACGAGAACGGCTGGACGGGCGAGAGCCGGCGGATCGACGCGGCAATGCTGCGCGACCACCTCGGCGAGCTCGACGGCTATCGCTTCCTCGTCGCCGGCCCGCCCGCGATGACCGAGGCGGTCGTCGACGCGCTCCAGGGCGCCGGCGTTTCCGAGGACGCCGTGGTAGCCGACAAGTTCTCTGGCTACTGAGCCTCTGCTGCCGACCCCTGGCGCCTGCCTAAGCTGGTAGAGGAGCGATGGTGACGAGCACACGGGATCGACTCGAAGCACTGCTCCGCGAGCGGATCCTCGTGCTCGACGGGGCGTGGGGGACGATGCTCCAGGGCGCCGGCCTCACGGCTGCGGACTATCGCGGCGAGCGCTTCCTCGATCACCCGCAGGAGGTCGCCGGCGATCCCGACCTGCTCAACCTGACGCGCCCCGACTTGATCCTGGACGGGCATCGACGCTACCTGGCTGCCGGCGCCGACATCACGACCACGAACACGTTCACCGCGACGAGCATCGGCCAGGCCGACTACCGCCTCGAGGGCGTGGTGCGCGAGCTGAACCTCGAAGGCGCCCGGCTCGCCCGCCAGGCCGCGGATGAGGCCGGCGGACGCTTCGTGGCCGGCTCGATCGGCCCCCTGAACGTGACGCTCTCGCTCTCGCCGAAGGTCGACGACCCCGCCTTTCGGCCGGTCTCGTTCGATGAGGTGCGCACGTCGTACGCCGCGCAGATCGCCGCGCTCGCCGAGGGCGGCGTCGACCTCCTGCTCGTGGAAACCGTCTTCGACACGTTGAACGCAAAGGCTGGGATCGCGGCGGCGCGCGAGGTCGCGCCCGAGCTGCCGCTCTGGATCTCGGTCACGATCGTCGATCTCAGCGGGCGGACGCTCTCCGGACAGACGGTCGAGGCGTTCTGGGCCTCGGTCGAGCACGCGAAGCCGCTGCTCGTCGGGGTCAACTGCTCGCTCGGTGCGAAGGAGATGCGCCCACACGTCGCCGAGCTCTCGCGGCTCGCCGACACCTTTACGAGCTGCCACCCGAATGCCGGCCTCCCGAACGCGTTCGGCGGCTACGACGAGCAGCCGCACGACACCGCGGCGCTCCTGCGCGAGTTCGCCGAGGCTGGCTTCGTCAACGTCGTCGGCGGGTGCTGCGGGACCGCGCCCGAGCACGTCGAGCGAATCGTGGCCGCGGTCGCGGGGCTCCCGCCAAGGGAGCTCGAGCCCAATGAGCGCTCGCGCCGGACGCGCTTCAGCGGCCTCGAGCCCTTCGAGCTCGGACCCGACACGGGCTTCGCGATGATCGGCGAGCGCACGAACCTGACCGGGTCGGCCCGCTTCAGGGCGCTGATCGAGGCCGGCGAGTACCAGGGAGCCGTCGCCGTCGCGCTCGAGCAGGTGCGCGGCGGCGCGAACTTCCTCGACGTGAACATGGACGCGGATCTCCTCGACGGCGAGCTCGCGATGACCACCTTCCTGAACCTGATCGCGACCGAGCCGGAGGTCGCCCGGATCCCGATCATGGTCGACAGCTCGCGCTGGAGCGTGCTCGAGGCGGGGCTCAAGTGCGTCCAGGGAAAGGGGATCGTCAACTCGATCAGCCTCAAGGAGGGTGAGGAGCCGTTCCTCGACCAGGCTCGGCGTGTCCGCGACTACGGCGCCGGCGTCGTCGTGATGGCGTTCGACGAGCAGGGGCAGGCCGAGACGATCGAGAGGAAGGTGTCGATCTGCGGGCGCGCGTACGACCTGCTCACGCAGGTGGTTGGTTTCGAGCCCGAGGACCTCGTCTTCGACGCGAACGTGCTCGCGGTTGCGACCGGAATCGAGGAGCACAACGGCTTCGCGAAGTCGTTCATCGAGGCGCTGCCCCGGATCAAGGAGCGCTGCCCGGGCGCGCACACGAGCGGCGGGATCTCGAACCTCTCGTTCTCCTTCCGCGGCAACGACGTCGTCCGCGAGGCGATGCACTCGTCGTTCCTCTACCACGCGATCCGCGCCGGCCTCGACATGGGAATCGTGAACGCGGGTCAGCTCGTCGTCTACGAGGACATCCCGACCGATCTGCTCGTGCGCGTCGAGGACGTGATCTTCGATCGCCGGCCCGACGCGACCGACCGGCTCGTCGCGTTTGCGGACTCTGTGAGGGGCGAGGGGACGCGCCGCGAGCTCGATCTCTCCTGGCGCGCAGCCACCGTCGAGCAGCGACTCTCGCACGCGCTCGTGCACGGGATCGTCGACTTCATCGAGGAGGACACCGAGGAGGCGCGGGCCGCCGCCGAGCGCCCGCTCGACGTGATCGAGGGGCCGCTGATGGACGGGATGAAGGTCGTGGGCGACCTCTTCGGCGCAGGGAAGATGTTCCTCCCGCAGGTGGTCAAGAGCGCCAGGGCGATGAAGCGCGCGGTCGCCTATCTGGAGCCGTACATGGAGGTGGAGAAGGCGCAGGCGCTGCTCGAGGGACGGACGGACGGCGGCCGGGCGCAGGGGAAGATCGTGCTTGCGACGGTGAAGGGCGACGTGCACGACATCGGCAAGAACATCGTCGGCGTCGTTCTCGGCTGCAACAACTACGAGGTGATCGACCTCGGGGTGATGGTCGCGGGCGAAACGATTCTCGACACGGCGGTCGCCGAGGGCGCAAGCGCAATCGGGCTCTCGGGCCTGATCACGCCGTCGCTCGACGAGATGGTCAACGTGGCGAAGGAGATGGAGCGGCGCGGGCTCGAGCTCCCGCTCCTGATCGGCGGCGCGACCACCTCCAGGCAGCACACTGCCGTGCGGATCGCGCCGGCCTACGCGCAGCCGACGGTGCACGTGCTGGATGCTTCGCGGGTCGTCGGCGTCGTCTCGAACCTGCTCGACCCCGTCCGGGCCGGCGCGCTCGACCGCGAGAATCGCGACGACCAGGAACGGCTGCGCGACCAGTACGCCGAGAAGGAGCGGCGGCCACTGCTGCCCCTCGCGGAGGCCCGCGCGAATGCCGAGCTGCTCGCATTCGACGGCCTCGCCGTCCCGGCGTTCACCGGAACGCGCCTCGTCGAGCCGAAGCTCGCGGCGCTTCAGGAGCTGATCGACTGGCAGTTCTTCTTTCACGCCTGGGAGCTGAAGGGCAGGTTCCCGGCGATCCTCGAGCAGCCGGCCGCCCGCGAGCTCTACGACGACGCGGTCGCGCAGCTCGACGAGCTCGTTGGCGGCGAGCTTCTGCAAGCCCGTGGCGCCTACGGATTCTGGCCGGCGCGTGCGGAAGGGGACGATCTCGTCCTCCGGCACGGAACCCGCTTCCCGATGCTCCGTCAGCAGGCCGCGTGGGGCGATTCCCGTGCGAACCGCTCTCTGGCTGACTTCGTCGCGCCGGCCGGAGATCACCTCGGTGCGTTCGCGGTCGCGATCCACGGCGCCGACGCGCTCGCCAGAGGTCATGAGGCAGAGCACGACGACTACCGCGCGATCATGGTCAAGGCGCTCGCCGACAGGCTGGCGGAGGCCTTTGCCGAGTGGATCCACCTGGAAGCTCGGCGAGCCTGGTACGAGCCGGATGCCCGCCCGATGAGTGAAGACCTCCTCGCCGAGCGCTATCGAGGGATTCGGCCCGCCTTTGGCTATCCCGCCTGCCCCGATCATTCGGAGAAACAGCGGCTCTTCGATCTGTTGAGCGCGCCGGAGACCGGGATCGAGCTGACGGAGTCGTTCGCGATGTCGCCGGCCGCGAGTGTCAGCGGCCTCCTCTTCGGTCATCCTCGCTCGCGGTACTTCGCGGTCGGCCGAATCGGGCGCGACCAGGTCGAGGACTACGCGGCGCGCAAGGGGATCGACGTGCCGGAGGCCGAGCGCTGGCTGCGCCCGAACCTGGGGTACGAGCCGGAGCCGGACGAGTCGGGCTGAGAAGCCTGGTAGCGTCGCGTTGATGAGCCGCCTGGGTCTCGTCCGCCGCGAACCCGACTATCGCCGACTCCTGCTTGCGACGCTCGGCTCCGGCGCCGGCACCTATCTGGCCGCGATCGCGCTGACGGTCGACATCTTCGACCGGACCGATTCCGGGAAGTGGGTCAGCGCGCTCCTGATCGCAGACTTCCTCCCGATCATCCTGATCGGGCTTCTCCTCGGCCCGCTCGTCGATCGCTTCTCCCGGCGGCGGCTCCTGATCGCGTCCGATCTCTCCCGCGTCCTCATCTTCGCGGCGCTGCCGTTCGCAGGGAGCGCGACCGCGATCGTCGCGCTGGCTGCCCTGTCGGGGATCGCCACCGGTTTCTTCCGCCCGGCCGTCTACGCGGGAATGCCGAACCTCGTCTCCGACAACGACCTGCCGAATGCGAACTCGATCCTCCAGGCGTCCGAGAACCTGACCTGGATGATCGGCCCGGTTCTCGGTGGGGTCCTGATCGCGGCGCAAGGCCCCGAGCTCGCCTACTGGCTGAACGCGGCGTCGTTTGTGATCTCTGCCGTGCTCCTCGTCCGGATCCCGGCGCACCGGCTGCAGGCGGGCACGATCGAGAGCCGCGGCCACTGGCAGGATCTCGGCGACGGGATCCGGTTCGTGCTCCGGACGCGCACGCTCTTCGCCGTCCTCGTCGTCTGGAACATCGTCTTCCTCGGCAATGCGGCGGTCAACGTGGGGGAGGTCGTGCTCGCAAAGGTCTCGCTCGGCGCTGGGAACGTCGGCTTCGGCCTACTCGTGGGCACGTCCGGCCTCGGGCTGACGATCGGCAGCCTCGCCGCGACCTCACTGCTCGACCGGTTCGGAACGCGGGCGGGCTACGCCTGCTCGATCGCGCTGATGGGAATCGGGTTCGGGCTCGCGGCGGTGGCGCCGACACTCCCGGTGGCCATGGCCGGAGTGCTCGTCGGCAGCGTCGGCAACGGGATCGCCGTCGTCTGCAATGCCGTGCTAGTCCAGCGCGGCGCTCCGGACGAGCTTCGCGGACGAGTCTTCACCGTGATCATGTCCTCGAACTACGCGGTGTTCGGGCTGGGGATGGCCGCCGCGGGGCCGCTCGTGGACGAGTTCGGCGCGCGCTGGCTGTGGGGCGCCGCCGCCATCGCCTTCCTCATCGGCGCCGCGACGGCGGCGCTGCTCGCCCGGGACGTCGACGCGAGTGCGGCAGCGGAGCTCGACGAGCCCGTGGCCGCGTCGGGCCTCTAGAGTCCACGGCCGTGGCCCGCGCGGACTGGACGCTCGAGCAGCTCGCGGCCGGCGTCCGAGCCGGAGATCGACGTGCGCTGGCGCGCGCGATCTCCCTCGTCGAGAACGGCGACCCCACCTCTTTCGAGCTGGTCCGCGAGCTCTATCCCGAGACCGGGAATGCCTTCGTGATCGGGGTCACAGGCCCGCCCGGGGTCGGCAAGTCGTCGCTGATCAGCGCGCTCGTCCGCCACGTCCGGGAGCAGGAGCGCACGGTCGGAGTGATCAGCGTCGATCCCTCGAGCCCGTTCACGCACGGCGCGCTCCTCGGCGACCGGATCCGACTTTCCGACCACTTTCTCGATCCGGGTGTCTTCATCCGCTCGATGGGCACTCGCGGCCACATCGGCGGTCTGGCGGAGGCGACGCTGCAGGCGGCGCTGCTCCTCGACGCCGCCGGTAAGGAGCTCGTCTTCCTCGAGACGGTCGGGACGGGGCAGAGCGAGGTCGAGGTGATCGGGATCGCCGACACCGTCCTCCTCGTCCTCCAGCCCGGCTCGGGCGATTCGGTGCAGGCGCTGAAGGCGGGGATCATGGAGATTCCCGACGTGATCGCGATCAACAAGCTGGATCATCCGGCTGCGAAGACGATGCAGGGCGAAGTTCGCTCGATTCTCTCGCTCGACCGCGAACGCGCCTGGAAGCCGCCCATCGTCCTGACCGAGGCGCTGCGAGGCGAGAACGTGGCGAAGCTGTGGGAGCGGGTCGAGGAGCATCGCGTCTTTCTCGAAGCGGACGGTCTGCTCGAGGAGCGTCGGCGCCGCAACCCCGCCAGCGAGGTGTTCGCGGTCGCCTCCAGCCGCGCCAAGTCGCACCTGCAGGCGGCGGTCGCCGACGATGCGGAGCTCCGCCGGCTGCTCGACGAGGTTCAGGCGCGCGAGCTCGATCCGCTCTCCGCAGTGCAGGAGATCCTGGAGAAGGTGTACGGGATCAGCGACCGGAGGACACTCCCCCTATGACGACATCGACCGCGCCCACTCTCGGCGAGATCGAGGCGGCGCGCGACCGGATCGCCGGAATCGCCCAGGTCACACCGGTGTACCCCTCGGAGACGCTCTCCCGGCTCTGCGGCCGGACGGTGCAGCTGAAGGCGGAGAACCTCCAGCGCACGGGCGCCTTCAAGATCCGCGGCGCCGTGAACACGATCGCCTCGCTCAGCGCGGAGGAGCGGCAGGCGGGCGTCGTCGCCGCAAGCGCGGGTAACCACGGACAGGCAGTCGCCTGGGCCGCGCGTGAGGCGGGGATCGAGGCCACCGTCTTCATGCCGCAGGACTCGCCGATGGCGAAGGTCGACGCGACCCGGAACTACGGCGCCGAGGTCGAGCTCTCCGGCGCCGGCTTCGACGAGTCGCTGGCGGCGGCGCAGGCTCGGATGGAGGAGACGGGAGCGACGTTCCTCCATGCCTTCGAGGACGAGCGCGTGATCGCAGGGCAAGGGACGATCGGCCTCGAGCTCGCCGAGCAGCTTCCCTCGCTCGGCACGCTCGTGATCCCGGTCGGCGGCGGTGGGCTCGCGGCTGGGGTCGCGATCGCGATGCACGAGCTCCGGCCCGAGGTGCGGCTCGTCGGCGTCCAAGCCGCGGCCGTGTGTCCGTTCGCGGGCGGCACCGAGCACGGGTTTACGATCGCCGAGGGGATCGCGGTCAAGCAGCCGGGAACGCTGACTGCGGCCATCCTGCGCGACCGGCTCGACGAGGTCGTGACCGTGACCGACGAGCAGATCAGCCATGCGATCGTGCTCCTGCTCGAGCGGACGAAGCTGCTCGTCGAAGGGGCCGGGGCTGCGTCGCTCGCGGCACTGCTCGGAGACAAGGTGCCCGGCGACGACGAGGCCTGCGCGATCCTCTCCGGCGGGAACATCGACCCGACCCTGCTCATCCAGGTGATGCGGCACGGCCTCACGACCGCAGGTCGGTATCTCGTTCTGCGCACCCGGCTCTCGGACCGCCCGGGCGAGCTGATCAAGCTCCTCGAGCTCGTCGCGGAGGAGCGTGGCAACGTCGTCTCGGTGGAGCACCATCGCGAGGGGATGAGGCTCCCGGTCGGCGAGACGGAGGTCGAGCTGACACTCGCGATGCGCGACGAGGAGCACTGCGACGAGTTGCGCGCGACGCTCTCCGAGCGCGGGTATCCCGTCGAGCGCTTGCGCTAGCGCTTGCGACGGCGTTCAGTTGCCGCAGCGGCGGAACTCGACGGTGCGGCCGCCGCGGGCCGACCAGTCCGAGACGCCGCCGTCGAGCACCGGGCGGGCATCGACGCCCTGGGCAGCCAGAATCGAGGCGGCGATCGCCGCGCGGGTGCCCGACTCGCAGATCGTCACCACCGGGCGATCGGTGGGCACATCGGCGCCGCAGACCGACAGCAGCCGATAGGGGATGTTGCGGCTGCCGGAGATGTAGCCATTGTCGCGCTCGTCGCGCTCTCGCACGTCGATCAGCTCGGCGCCGTCCGCAAGGAGCCCGTCGAGCTCGTCGAGACCGACCGACTCGATCCGCTCGGACCCACCGCCGAGCACGTAGCCCTCCAGCTCGAGGAAACCGATCGACCGGAGCCCGCGGATCGAGCATTCCGCCTCGGCGGCGCTTGCCGCCTGGACGACGATCGGGCTCTCGGGATCGAGCACGAACGCGGCCTTGGTGGCGAACGAGCTCCCGGAGATCGGAACGCTCAGCGCGCCCCGGCGGTGCCTGGCCAGGTAGTCCCGAACCGGGCGGACGTCCAGCACGGTCCCCTCGCCGGGCGCGGGCAGGTCGGCAACCGTCGCCGCGGCGGCGACGAACGGGCCGCGATTCAACTCGACGATCCGGCTCATGTTCGGCGGCTTCGGAGCGCCCACGCCGGCCGCATCGGTGACGAACTCGAGCTCGCTCTCGAGTAGGAGCGCCCGGTTGAAGCGGCGCTCGTACCCGATCGTGGACGACGGCTTCGAGCTCATCGCCTTGCCGCAGAGCGAGCCGGCGACGTGTCCGGGAAAGAGCTCGACGCCGTCGGCGAGCTCGAGCAGCCGCTGCAGCGACCGATACAGATCCTCCGCGCCCTCCTTCGCCCCGACGGCAAGATCGGGGCGGGCGGCGTCGCCGACGAAGAGGGAGTCGCCGCTCAGGACGAGCCACGGCTCGTCGCCCCGAGAGCGGTCGAGGACGACGAGGCAGAGGTGCTCGGGCCGGTGTCCGGGAGTGTGGACTGCACGGAGCACGACGTCGCCGAGCTCGATCTCCTGGCCCTCCTCGAGCGGATCGTGGGGATAAGCGGCCTCGGCCGCCGGATGGATCGATACCGGTACGTCGTGCTCGAGCGCCAAGCGTCCGTGCCCGGAGAGATGGTCGGCGTGATTGTGCGTCAGGAGCGAGCGGACGATCCGCACCTCGTGACGCTCAGCGGCCTCCAGGAGCGGCTCGACCGCGAAGGGCGGGTCGACGACCGTTGCGGTACCGGCAGCCTCGTCGCCGATCAGGTACGACGCGCAGCCTAGGTCGTCGTCCAGGAACTGCTGGAAGAGCACGTTATCGACGCTAGCACGGCTCTCGGCTTTCCTTCTTGAAGCGGCCACGACGGAAGAGCAGTAGCGCTGCGGCAATCGTCAGAAGCCCGAGGATGCCGATGGCGCTCACCACAACGGCCCCGGACGAGTCAGACGCGGATGCTGCCGGGAGCACGGTCATGGCCTGGCGAACCGTGACGAAGCGGCCATCCTCGAATCGAGCGCGAAGGAGTAAGACGACTGGACCAGGCTCGGCTCGGACGTCGACTCGCACGCGCCACTGCGTCTCCTTGCCGCGGCGCCCGCTGAGCTCGCTGGCGAGGGTTTGCACGCCCGGCGCCGACACGTCGAGCGTCGTGGGCGGCCGCCCCGGCCGGAGCTCCGGCAGCTCGATTCGCAACAGCTCCTCCCGCCCGGTCTGGAGCAAACCGGGCCTGACGATCAGGTGGGCGGGCGCGTTCGGGGGGACGAGCAAGGTCGCGACGATGACGAGCAACCCGTGCAACAGGAACGTTGCGCCACGATTAAGACAAGGTAAGCAAACCTGCTTCCGGCGTTTGGGAGCGATAAACCTGGCTACAACCATTGAGCGCCTTCAGGGTACGCACGCGCACACAAAACGCGAAGGAAGGAAGGACGACTACATGAGGATCAAGACCCCGTGGTTGCTGCTTCTGGCCATGCTGGTTGCGAGCCTCGCCTTGGTTGGAGCCGGTTGCGGCGGCGACGACGACGGCGGCGACGCGGCAGGCACCGAGACCGAAAGCGGCACGACAGAAGAAGCCGGTGGCGAGGCCGCCGACCAGACGATTACGGTGAACTGGGGAACGGAGCCGCCCTCACTCGATCCGGGTCTCGCGAGCGACGTCACCTCGGCCAACATCCTGCTCAACATCATGGATCCACTGGTCAAGCTCGATGACGATCTGAACCCGGTGCCGAGCGCTGCGGAGAGCTTCGAGACGAGCGAGGACGGCACGACCGTCACGTTCACGCTCCGCGACGATCTCGCCTGGACGAACGGCGATCCGGTCACCGCGATGGACTTCGAGTACTCGTGGAAGCGCACCGTCTCCCCGGAGCTCGGTGCCGACTACGCGTACCAGTTCTACGGAATCGTCGGCGCACAGGACTACAACGGCTGCGATGCCAAGAAGGACGATTGCGCCGCGCTGCGCGACAAGATGGGCGTCAACGCCGTCGATGAGCGGACTCTCGAGGTCACGTTGACCTCGGCGCAGCCCTGGTTCATCCAGCAGGCTGCCCACCACTCGTTCCTCGCCGTCCACAAGCCGACCGTCGATGAGTTCGGCGACAAGTGGACCGAAGCCGCGAACATCGTCACCAACGGGCCGTTCGAGCTCACGGCGTGGCAGCACAACTCGCGGATCGACATCACGAAGAACGAGGAGTGGCGTGACGCGGCGAACGTCAACCTGACGAAGGTCAACGGCCGGATGATCTCGGACGGCACCACCGCTGTCCAAGCCTTCGAGGCCGGCGAGATCGACGTCACGAGCGGCCTGCCGCCGGACGAGATCCCGCGCCTCAAGGACACAGCCGAGTACGCGCAGTATCCGGGCCTCGGCACCTACTACTACGGGGTCAACGTGAAGACGATCACCGATGTGAAGCAGCGTCGGGCGATGGCCCTCGCGATCCCGCGGCAGTCGATCATCGACAACGTCGCGCAGGCCGATCAGCTGCCGGCCGGAGGCTTCACCCCGGAGGGCATGCCCGGCTACGACGCCATCAACCCGGAGTCCGAGTTCCTGCCCGCCGAGGGCGACATGGACCAGGCGAAGGCGCTGATGGACGAGGTGGCGAACCCGAAGACGGACATCACGCTCTACATCAACGACTCGCCGGGCCACCGTGAGATCGCCGTCGCGATCCAGGCCGCCTGGCAGGAGCTCGGGATCGAGAGCACGATCAAACAGCAGGAGTTCCAGCAGTATCTGGAGTTCCTCGGGCCGCCGCCGAACAAGGACGTCGACGTCTATCGGCTCGGCTGGATCGGCGACTTCGTCGATGCGATCAACTTCCTCGAGCTGTGGACGTGCGAGTCCGGCAACAACTCGACGAACTACTGCAACGAGGAGTACGACGCGCTGATCGAGGAGGCGCGCGGAACGGAGGACAACGACGCTCGCTACGAGCTCTACGGGCGGGCGGAGGAGATCCTCTTCGGGGAGAACGGCGACATGCCCGTCCTCCCGATCTACTTCTACACCTACGTTCAGCTCGAGAAGGAGTCGGTCAAGGACTCGTACGAGGTGAACCTGCTCGACCAGATCGACCTCACGAAGGTGACCGTCACCGAATAACGACGGCACCCTCGGCCGGACGACGGACGGGGCGCCCTTTGCGCCCCGTCCGCGTTCGGGATCATCGACGCTTGGGGATACGACGGAGACTCAGCAGATGACGACCTTCATCATCAGACGGCTCTTCTGGACGATTCCCGTGATCCTGCTCGTGATCCTGCTGACGTTCATGATGATGCGGCAGATCGAGGGCAACCCGTTCCGCCAGAGCGAGCGGGCCGTTCCCGAGGCAGTTCAGCGCAATCTCGAGCGCAAGTTCAACCTCGACAAGCCCTGGTACCTCCAGTACGCCTACTACGTCAAGGGCGTTGCGACCTACGACCTCGGGCCCTC
>JBPCJB010000151.1:0-7511 GCA_051005735.1 Gaiellaceae bacterium
GTGATGGGCGGATCCAAGCGTCGGTACGCGCGGGTCGGCGACATCATCGTCGGTACCGTGAAGTCGGCGACACCGCAGGGCGCGGTCAAGAAGGGCGAGGTCGTGAAGGCCGTGGTCGTCCGGACGAGGAAGCCCTACGGACGCGACGACGGAACGCAGATCGCGTTCGACGAGAACGCGGCGGTGATCATCGACGCCGCCCGCAACCCGCGTGGAACGCGCATCTTCGGGCCCGTCGCCCGAGAGCTGCGCGAGAAGAACTTCATGAAGATCGTGTCCCTGGCGCCCGAGGTGCTCTGAGAATCGAATGGCAACGAAACTGAAGATCAAGAAGGGGGATCTCGTGCAGATCCTCGCCGGCAAGGACCGCGGGAAACAGGGGCGGATCCTCGAGGCACGCCCCGGCGACGGGCGCGTGATCGTGGAGAACCTGAACGTGATCACGCGGCACACGCGCCCCAAGCCGCTGCGCGACTCGAGCCGTATGGGCGGCGTCCAGATGGCGCCGGGGGGTCGGATCGAGAAGGCTGCGCCGGTCGACGTCTCGAACGTGATGCTCGTCTGCCCGACCTGCGGGCTACCGACGCGGGTCGGGATCAAGGAGAAGACGATCAAGGGCGAACTCGTGCGCGTGCGCGTCTGCAAGCGCGACGGCTGCGGCCAGGAGATCGACACCAAGTAATGGCAACTGCCCAAAGAAATCCGGAGACGTACAGCCCGCGCCTCAAGGACTCCTACGACGAGCTGCGGCCGCAACTCCAGGACGAGCTCGGCATGAAGTCGATCATGGAGGTTCCGCGGATCACGAAGATCACGCTCAACATGGGCGTCGGCGACGCGAAGACGGACGCGAAGGCGCTCGAGTCCGCGATCGAGGAGCTGACGACGATCGCCGCCCAGCGGGCCCAGGTTCGCAAGGCGACGAAGTCGATCGCGAGCTTCAAGCTGCGCGAGGGCATGGCGGTCGGTGCGAAGGTAACGCTTCGCGGCGACCGCATGTACGAGTTCCTCGATCGCCTCGTCTCGGTCGCACTGCCTCGGATCCGTGACTTCCGCGGTCTCAACCCGAGGTCGTTCGACGGCCGCGGCAACTTCTCGCTCGGCGTCCGCGAGCAGATCATCTTTCCCGAGATCGACTACGACAGCGTCCAGTCCGTTCGGGGCTTCGACGTCACCATCACGACCACTGCCAGGACGGACGAGCAGGCCCTCGCGCTCCTCAGGAGCCTCGGCCTTCCGTTCGCGGGCAGCGAGCCTGGAAGGGATTCATAAGACATGGCCAAGACGTCGCTCGTCGTCAAGCAGAAGCGCAGCCAGAAGTACAAGGTGCGTCAGTACTCCCGCTGCAACCGCTGCGGCCGCCCGCGCGCGGTCTTCAAGAAGTTCGGGCTCTGCCGGATCTGCCTGCGCGAGCTCGCCCATCAGGGTGCGATCCCCGGCATGACAAAGTCGAGCTGGTAGGAGAGACGAGATGCTGACAGACCCGATCGCAGACATGCTCACCCGGATCCGCAACGCCAACAAGGCGATGCAGGACACCGCGCGCATGCCGACCTCCCGGATCAAGGAGGAGATCGCCCGCGTGCTCAAGGACGAGGGCTACATCAAGGATTTTCGCGTCGTCGAGGTCGAGGGGCAGCCGTACTCGACCCTCGTCGTCGAGCTCAAGTTCGGCAAGAATCGTCAGCGCGTGATCAGCGGCCTCAAGCGCGTGTCGCGCCCGGGCCGGCGGGTCTACGCGCGCAAGGATCGCCTGCCGCGCGTGCTCGGCGGGCTCGGCACCGCCATCCTGTCCACCTCGACCGGGCTCGTCACGGGCCGCCAGGCCGCGGAGCGCGGCATCGGCGGCGAAGTGATCGCCTTCGTCTGGTAGCGCCATGTCTCGAATCGGCAGACAGCCCATCGAGGTGCCCTCCACCGTGTCGATCGGGCTCTCGCCCGGCCGCGTCCAGGTGAACGGCCCGCTGGGAGAGCTCTCTCAGCAGGTTCCGGCCCGGATGAAGATCGAGCAGGGCGAGGGCGAGATCGTCGTCACCCGCCCGACCGAGCGCGGTCCCGACCGGGCGCTGCACGGGCTGACGCGGTCGCTGATCGCGAACATGGTCGAAGGCGTGACGAAGGGCTTCGAGAAGCATCTGGAGATCCAGGGCGTCGGCTATCGCGCCTCGCTCCGCGGAACCGACCTCGAGCTGAACGTCGGCTACTCGCACGCTGTCGTCCTGAAGCCGCGGCCCGGGATCAGCTTCGAGGTGCCGGCGCCGAATCAGGTCATCGTCAAGGGCACGGACAAGCAGCAGGTCGGCCAGACCGCCGCCGAGATCCGCGCCGTTCGCAAGCCAGAGCCCTACAAGGGCAAGGGGATCCGCTACCGCGACGAGGTCGTGCGTAGGAAGGTCGGGAAGAGAGCGTGAGCAGTTTGACCACCCGCCAGGCGCGCGAGCGTCGCCATCGCCGCATTCGCGGCAAGGTTGCCGGCACCGCCGAGCGGCCGCGCCTCGCGGTCTTCCGCTCCAACAAGGGCATCTTCGCTCAGTTGGTCGACGACCAGAGCGGCCGCACGATTGCCGGGGCGAGCTGGCTCGGCGTGGAGAAATCGTTCAGCGGAACCAAGACCGAGCAGGCAGCCGAGGTGGGCAAGGCGCTCGCCGCGGTCGCGAAGAAGGCCGGAATCGAGTCCGTCGTGTTCGATCGCGGCGGCTACCTGTACCACGGACGCGTGAAGGCGCTCGCCGACGGCGCGCGTGAGGGAGGACTTCAGTTTTGAGTAGCACAGTCGAGCGTGAGGTGATCGCCCGCGAGGAGGTGCGCGAGCTCAAGGAGCGCGTGATCGAGATCAACCGCGTCGCCAAGGTCGTCAAGGGCGGCCGGCGCTTCTCGTTCACCGCGCTCGTCGTGATCGGCGACGAGGTCGATCGCGTCGGCGTCGGCTACGGCAAGGCGCGCGAGGTTCCGCTCGCGATCTCGAAGGCCGTCGACGACGCGAAGAAGAACCTGTTCACGGTGCCGAAGCACGGCACGACCGTGACGCACGAGACCCTAGGCGTCTTCGGGGCCGCCCGCGTCGTGATCCGGCCGGCCTCCGAGGGAACCGGCGTGATCGCCGGTGGCGGGGTCAGGGCAGTGCTCGAGCTGGCCGGGATTCGCGACGTGCTGGCGAAGAGCCTCGGCACCACGAATCCGATCAACATGGCGAAGGCGACCGTCGCGGGGCTGAAGAGCCTGCGCCGGCCGGAGGACGTCGCTCGCATGCGGGGCAAGACGATCACCGAGATCCTGCCCCAGTCCGCTACGCGGATCGCGGAGCTGCGCGCCGAGCGAGCCGAGGCCCCGGTCGAGCCGCGGCGACCCCCGAGGAGATGACAGTGGCGACGTTCAAGGTCACGCAGATCAGAAGCCAGATCGGGCACAGCGAGCGCCATCGCGGCACCTTGCGCGCGCTCGGACTCGGCAGGATCGGCAAGTCGAACGAGGTCAAGGACACCCCGCAGGCCGCCGGTATGCTGAGGAAGGTCGCTCACCTCGTCAAGGTCGAGCCCACCTCGTCGAGGGATTCCTAGCGATGGCGCCTGAACCCAACCCCAAGCTGAACCTCCACACCCTCCACCCGGCGCAGCCGCGCACGGACCGCAAGCGCGTCGGCCGCGGCCTGGGCTCGGGCAAGGGCCGCTACTCCGGCCGCGGGATCAAGGGCCAGAAGTCGCGTGCGGGCTCGCACAAGCTGAGCGCAGGCTTCGAGGGCGGCCAGATGCCGCTCGACATGCGGATGCCGAAGCAGCGCGGCAACACCTCCGCCGACGCGATGCCGATCGGGCCGTTCCGCACCTACTCCCAGCCCGTCAACCTCCGCGACCTCCAGCGCGTGTTCAAGAGTGGCGACACAGTCAACATCGAGTCGCTCGTCGAGAAGGGCCTGCTCAAGAACACGAAGGCGGACGTGAAGATCCTCGGCTCGGGCGAGCTGACCAGGAAGCTCAACGTCACCGCTCATGCGTTCTCGGCCTCCGCCCGCAAGAAGATCACCAAGGCCGGCGGCAGCGCCACTGCGTTGAAGGCGCCGAAGGATCCGCGCCGGAGCAAGGCGAAGTCCGAGCCGCTCGCCGCCGACGCTCCCACCGAGGAGTCGTAGAGCTTGTTCAGTTGGCTCGCCAACGCTTGGCGCGTCCCGGAGCTCCGGCGGCGTGTCCTCTTCACGGCGATGATCCTCGCGCTCTACCGGCTCGGCTCGTGGATACCTGCGCCCGGCGTCAACTCCGACGCGATCGACAACTACTTCTCTGAGCGCGGCGGCACGATCCTCGGCCTGCTCAACCTCTTCTCGGGCGGCGCGCTCTCCCAGTTCTCGATCTTCGCGCTCGGGATCATGCCCTACGTCACCGCCTCGATCATCCTCCAGCTGATGACGGTCGTGATCCCGCGGCTCGCCGAGCTGCAGAAGGAGGGCGAGGCCGGGTACGCCAAGATCAACCAGTACACGCGCTACCTGACCATCATCCTCGCCGCGGCGCAGTCGACCGGCTATGCATTCCTCTTCCGCCGCCAGGGCGTGCTCGACGCGAACCTGGGCCGGATGACGCTGATCATCATCACGCTCACCGTCGGCTGCACCCTGCTGATGTGGATGGGCGAGCTGATCACGAAGCGCGGAATCGGCAACGGGATCTCGCTCCTGATCTTCGCCTCGATCCTGACCGGCGCGCCGATCGGGGTCGCCGCCTGGTGGAACGGCGGTCCCATGGAGAAGCTCTTCTTCCCGCTGATCGCGCTCGCGATCGTCGCCGCGATCGTCTTCATCCAGGAAGGCCAGCGGCGAATCCCGATCCAGTACGCGAAGCGGATGGTCGGCCGCCGCATGACCGCGGGCGGGTCGACCTACATGCCGCTGCGCGTGAACATGGCCGGCGTGATCCCCGTGATCTTCGCGGCTGCCGTGATGGCGTTCCCGCCTACGATCGGCCAGTACTTCCCGCAGACGCAGGGGTTCGTGAACGAGCACTTCCTGCCGACGAATGTCGGCTACATGCTGCTCCAGGGTTTTCTGATCGTCGTCTTCACCTACTTCTACACGGCCGTTCAGTTCAACCCGGTCGACCAGGCCGACAACCTGCGCCGCTACGGCGGCTACATCCCGGGCTTGCGGCCCGGACCGCCGACCGCGCAGTATCTCGACCGCGTCCTGACCCGGCTGACGCTCCCGGGCGCGATCTATCTCGCGCTCGTCGCGACGCTGCCGACGCTCTTCATCCGTTACGGCGGCTTCTCGCAGGCCACGGCCGGAGCGCTCGGAGGAACCTCGGTGCTGATCGCGGTCGGCGTCGCGCTCGACACGATGCGCCAGATGGAGTCGCAGATGATGGCGCGCTCCTACGAAGGCTTCCTCAAATAGGTGTCCCACCAGTGAACCTCTTGCTGCTCGGGCCGCAGGGCTCCGGCAAGGCGACGCAGGCCAAGCGCATCGCCGCCGACCACGGCGTCCCGCACGTCTCGACCGGCGACATGTTCCGGGCGCTCGACGGCACGACCGACCTCGGCCGCGAGGTCGACGCGATCATGCAACGCGGCGACCTCGTCCCCGACGAGCTGACGATCCGGATGATCGAGGAGCGCCTCTCGGAGGAGGACGCGCTCGAGGGGTTCATCCTCGACGGGTTTCCCCGCAACCTCACCCAGGCCGAGGCCCTCGACGCGATGCTCGCCGTGATCGGGCGGCGGCTCGACGCGATCCTCTTCTTCGACCTTCCCGACAAGATCGCGCGCGAGCGCGCGCTCGGGCGCGCACACGAGGAAGGGCGCGCCGACGACACGCCCGAGACGATCGCCCGCCGTCTCGCCATCTACCATGAGCAGACCGAGCCCGTCGTCCACCACTACCGGACGACGGGAAGACTCGTGCCGCTCCGCGCGGATCGCGAGGTCGGTGAGGTGCACGCCGAGATCCAGCAGGCCCTCGAGCAGGTGGCGATTCGTTGATCATCCGCAAGTCAGCGCAGGAGATCGAGAAGATGGCCGCTGCCGGCGGCGTCGTCGCGGACACGATCGCGCACGTCGGGGAGCATCTCGAGCCCGGGATCACGACGGGCGAGCTCGACCTGATCGCGGAGGAGTTCATCGCGGCGCGGGGCGGGGTCCCGACCTCGAAGGGCTACCGCGGCTTCCCGCGGGCGATCTGCATCTCGCCGAACGACATGGTCGTGCACGGGATCCCAGGTGGCTACGTCGTCACCGAGGGTGATCTCGTCACGATCGACGTCGGAGTGACGCTGGACGGCTACATCGCGGACAGCGCCTTCACCTTCGGCGTGGGCGAGATCGCTGTCGAATCCCAGCGGCTGCTCGATGCGGGTCGTGAGGCGCTCGCGGCGGGAATCGCCGAGGCGCGCGTCGGCAACCGGGTCGGAGACATCTCGGCGGCTGTGCAGCGCCTCGTCGAGTCGAACGGCTTCTCCGTCGTCCGGAGCCTCGTCGGCCACGGCGTCGGCCGCTCCTACCATGAGGACCCGCACATCCCGAACTTCGGCAATCAGGGGCGGGGCCCACAGCTCTCGGAAGGGATGACGATCGCGATCGAGCCGATGATCACGGCCGGCACCCCTGATGTCTACGTCCACGACGACGAGTGGTCGATCTCGACCGAGGACGGCTCGCTCGCGTGTCACTTCGAGCACACGGTCGCGATCACGGCGGAGGGCCCGCGCATCCTGACGGGGATCCCCGATCGAGAGCCGTCTTTGCTAAAGTAGGCGGCTGACGCGGCCAGGCCGCGTTTTGCCGCGCGCACCAACTACCACGGAGTCTATGGCAGTCAAGGAAGAGAAGATCGAGGTCGAAGGCGAGGTCGTCGAGGCGCTCCCGAGCACGATGTTCAGGGTGCAGATCGACGGCGGTCACAGCGTGCTAGCCACGATCTCGGGGAAGATGCGCAAGCACTACATCCGCATCGCTCCCGGCGACCGAGTGAAGGTCGAGCTCTCTCCCTATGACTTGAACCGCGGCAGGATCACCTTCCGCAACCGGTAAGGAAGTCTTTCGATGAAGGTTCGCCCGTCCGTCAAGCCCAGGTGTGAGCGCTGCCGTGTGATCAAGCGGCACGGGCGCACCATGGTCATCTGCACCAACCCTCGGCACAAGCAAAGGCAGGGCTAAGTGGGACTCCAGGTAACAGTGAGAGCGCCTCTGACGCGCGATCCGCGGCGCATTCCGGCGTCCTCAGTCGTGTCCGGGCGAACCAGCCCGGACACTCCCTGCGTCCTTCCACTGCTTGCGTCTCGCACGCCAGAGACGCGAAACCGTCACCAGGAGGCCCACTAACTTGGCACGAATCGCAGGCGTCAACCTCCCGAACCAGAAGCGTCTGGAGATCGGGCTGACGTACATCTACGGGATCGGACAGGCCTCCGCGCAGAAGATCTGCTCGGTGCTCGAGCTCGACCCGAACGAGAAGGTCAAGGATCTCACGGACGACGAGATCAACAAGCTTCGCGCCCACATCGACGGTGAGCTGCAGGTGGAGGGAG
>JBPCJB010000152.1:0-7419 GCA_051005735.1 Gaiellaceae bacterium
CTCGGCGAGGCCGACGTCGGCCTCGAGCCGGAGGAGGACCTCGCCGCGGTTCCAGAGGAGCGTCGTCCCGGCGAGGTAGGCGCGCTCCTCCTGGATCCGGAACGCCGAGTCGAGATACATGACGAAATGTGGCTCGCCTGAGACGAAGAGCCCGCGCTCACCCTCGATCTCGACCTCCTCGATCGAGGTGCCGCGGGCGCCGACCTTCTTGACGAAGCCGTCCCAGACCCTGCCCCGCACCTGCGAGAGCAGGAGCCTCGGCCGCTCGATCGAGCCGTAGACGAAGGTCACGAGCCCGTCCCCGCGCAGATAGACCTCGTCCGGCTCGCCCAGATCGGCAAGCTCGAAGCCCGCCTGCCGCCGCGCGGCCGCGAGGGTGACGGGAACGCCGAGGAGCTCTGCGCGCTCGACCAGCTCGACCTCCGGCAACTCCTCCACGCGCGAGACGGTCGCGCCGCGCAGGTGGAAGAGCTCGAGGAAGGCGCTGCGGGCGCCGGGCGAGAGCGCCAGCAGGCCAAGCGCGGCGACGAGAACGATTGCGAGGGCGAGCGCGAGCGGGCGCAGGCGTCGGCGCCGCGCCGGAGCGAGGGCGACGGCGCGTTCGACGGCGACGGAGAGAGCCGGCGTCGGCGGAAAGTCGATCTCGTCCCCCAGGGCGACGAGCCGGAGCTCGAGCTCGCTCATCGCTCCTCCCCAAGCTGCCCGCGCAGGCGCTCGAGCGCGCGCGACGTGCGCGACTTGACGGTGCCGGGCCGCAACGAGAGCACCGCGGCGGTGTCGTTCTCGCTCAGATCGAGGAGGTAGCGGCACGAGAGCACGAGTCGGTCGTCCTCGCCGAGCGACTCGAGCGCGGTCAGAAGCTCCCCGCGCTCCTCGGCTGCGAGAAGCCTCCCCTCGGGCGACGGAGCCGCGTCGTCCGAGGGAAGCTCTTGGGCTGCGCGGAGCGCGAGCGCCTCACGGCGGCCACTCCCGCGGCGCGTGTTGCGTGCTTCGTTGGCGACGATCGCGAGCAGCCAGGGCCGGAGGGGCGCGCCACGGCGGAAACGCGGCAGCGCGTAGAACGCCTTCACGAGCGCCGCCTGGGCGGCGTCCTCGGCGTCGGCTGCGTTGCGGGTGATCAGATACGCGGTGCGGAAGGCGATCTCCTCCTCCATGCGGACGAGCGCGCCGAAGGCTGCGCCGTCTACCCTGCGCGCCCGTTCGACCAGCTCGTCCTCCGTCGGTGGCCGGCTCACCACTCGATCTTCCTACACCGGCGGCGGGAACCGGGTTCCGCACCGGCCTTTCGTCCGGGCTTTGACCCCGGACGTGGCCTTTTCCGACATGGCGGGGCTTTGACCCCTCACGCGGCTCCGCTGCGGCCACGTACGCTTCGGGCATGGCTCGCGCCGTCGGGATCAATCACGTGGCGCTCGAGGTCGGCTCGATCGACGAGGCGCTCGCATTCTACGGCGGCCTCTTCGAGTTCCAGCTGCGCGGACATGGGCCGGGCATGGCGTTCGTCGACATGGGTGACCAGTTCCTGGCGCTGATGGAAGGCGGCTCGACGACACCGGATGCCACGCGCCACCTCGGCCTCGTGGTCGACGACCGCGAGGCCGTGCTCGGGGCCGTGCACGGCGCGGGTGTCGAGGTTTTCGGCGGCAACTCCTTCCTCGACCCGTGGGGGAACCAGATCCAGGTCGTCGCCTACGCGGACGTCCAGTTCACGAAGACGCCGGAGATCCTGCGCGGGATGAGTCTCGAGCTGGAGAAGTCGGAGTCGGCGCTTCGAGAGCTACGCGAGAAGGGACTCGGCTAGACGGCTCGCGCGCGCCGAGACTCGACCCGCCGCCGTGCGGCGACTCCGAGACAGACGACGAGCACGGCTCCGAGCGGCATGCCCGAGCGGAGGAGCCAGACGACGAGCGCGGTCGCGGCGACGGCGAATGTTGCCCGCAGCACGAGGAACATGCTCCGAGCATGCCAGAGAGCGGCGGCGATCACAACACGGCTTCGATGCCGAGGCGAAGGCGGGCGTCGGTGAGGAAGTCGGAGTCGATCGCGACGCGGTGCTTCGGCCCGAGCGCGAGCGTCTTCGGGCCGAGTGAGGTCTCGAGCGAGACGTACACGGGCGACTCGCCCGGGTACTCCTTCACGAGCTCGGCGAGCTCGTGAAGGATCCCCGCGCGGGCGGCGCGGGCGTCGAGCTTGAAGCGGATCTCCGTCCGCGCAGCCACCGCCTCGAATGCGCTCAGCTCGAGCGCGATCAGCTTCGTCTCGCCCTGCTGCTTGTGATCGATCCGACCCTTGACGACGAGGATCCGGTCGGCGACGCAGAGCTCCCGCGCCCCCGCGTAGGTCGAGTTGAAGACGACGACCTCGCCGCCGCCGGTGGGGTCGTCGAGCGCGAGGAAGACCATCGGCTCGCCCTTCTTCGTCGTCAGTTGCTTCACCGAGCTGACGATCCCGCCGACGGTCACGACCTCGCCGTCGCGGCGCCGCTCGAGGTCGGCGAGCGCACAATCGGTCTTCCGGCGGAGCTGGTCGCGCACCGCGTGGAGCGGGTGCTCGGAGACGTAGAGCCCGAGCGTCTCCTTCTCGAGCTTCAGGAGCTCGGCCTTCTCGAACTCCCCTGAGGGAAGCGAGGGATGATGCCGCACCGGGTCGGTTTCGGCTGCGCCGAAGCCGATCGCGTCGAAGATCGAGCCTTGTCCTGCCAAGCGGTCGGAGGCGTGCTTCTGCCCCCAGGCGAGCGCCTGCTCGAGGCACGCGAGCATCCCGAGGCGCGAGGCGCCGGTCGAATCGAGCGCGCCGCACTTGACGAGCGCCTCCAGCGAGCGCTTGTTCACGACCTGGGGATCGACGCGCTCGGTGAAGTCCCAGATCGACTCGAAGGGGCCGCCCTCCTCGCGCGCCCGGAGGATCGCCCGCGCCGCCGACTCCCCCACGCTCTTGACCGCGTTCAGCCCGAACCGGATCTTCCCTTCGACGACCGCGAAATCTGTTCCCGACGAGTTCACGTCCGGCGGGAGCACTTCGATACCGAGCTCGTGGCAGGCGTTGACGTAGAGCGGCACTCGGTCCTTCGTGTTCATCACGGACGAGATCAGCGCGGCCATGTACTCGCACGGGTGGTTCGCCTTCAGCCAGGCGGTGCGGTAGGCGATCAGCGCGTAGCAGGCGGAGTGCGCCTTGTTGAAGGAGTAGTCCTGCGAGCTCTCCATGTCCTTCCAGAGCTGCGTCGCGACCGAGAGCGAGACGTTGTTCGCCGCACAGCCGGCGAGGAACTTGTCCTTCAGCGAGGCCATCAGCGCGTGGATCTTCTTCCCGATCGCGCGGCGCAGCGTCTCGGCCTCGGCGGGCTCGAAGCCAGCGAGCTCCTTGGCGATCCGCATGTATTGCTCCTGGTAGATGCAGATCCCGTAGGAATCGCTCGTGATCGGCTTCAGCCGCTCGTCGATGTAGGTGATCGTTTCGCGGCCGTTCTTGCGCGCCGCGTAGGCCGGGATGTACTGCATCGGGCCGGGCCGGTAGAGGGCGACGAGCGCGATCAGATCCTCGAACTGGGTCGGCTTGACCGCCTTCAGGGCGTCGCGCATCCCCGACGACTCGAACTGGAAGACGCCGTTCGACTCGGCGCGGGCGAGCATCGCGTAGGTCTTCTTGTCGTCGAGCGGGATTGCGTTGATATCGAGCGATCCGCCGACCAGGGCCACGGCCTTGTCGATCACGTCGAGGTTCCGGAGCCCGAGGAAGTCGACCTTGAGTAGGCCGAGCGCCTCGACGTTCTTCATCGAGAACTGGGTCACGACCTCCTGATCGGGGCCTTTCTGCTGGAGCGGGACGACCTCGATCAGCGGCTTCGCTCCGATCACCACTCCGGCGGCATGAATCGAGTCCTGCCGGACGAGACCCTCGAGCGGCTTCGCGAGGTCGATCACCTCTTTCGCGAGCGGGTCGGTGTCGTAGGCGGCCTTCAGCTCCGAGCCCGGCTTGAGGCAGTCCGCGAGCGTCTGTCCCGGGCCCTCGGGGATCAGCTTCGCGAGCCGGTCGACGGAGCCGTAGGGGATCTCGAGCACGCGGCCGGCGTCGCGGACCGCGGCGCGCGCAGCCATCGTCCCGAAGGTGATGATCTGGGCGACGCGATCGCGGCCGTAGCGCTCGGCGACGTAGTTGATCACCCGCTCGCGGCCCTCGACGGCGAAGTCGATGTCCATGTCCGGCATGTCCTTGCGGGCTGGGTTGAGGAAGCGCTCGAAGAGCAGGCCGTAGCGCATCGGTTCGATGTCGGTGGTCTCGAGGCTGTAGGCGGCGAGCGAGCCGGCCGCCGAGCCGCGGCCGGGGCCGACGCTGACCCCGTGCGTCTTCGCGAAGTGGATGAAGTCCCAGACGATCAGGAAGTAGTCGGCGAAGCCCATCTCCCGGATCGTCTTCAGCTCGAACTGGAGCCGCTCGCGCAGCTCAGTGGTCACCTTGCCGTAGCGCCGCTCGAGCCCCTGCTCGCAGAGCTGGACGAGATAGCCGAACGCGTCTCCCCCATTCGGCACCGGGTACTCGGGCAGGTGGATCCGCCCGAGCTCGATCTCGACGTTGCAGCGCTCCGCGATCTCGAGCGTCCGCCGCATCGCCTCCTCCTGGCCGGGGAAGTCGAGCGCCATCTCCTCCGGGCTCTTGAAGTAGAACTCGTTCGTGTCGAACTTCCAGTGATTCGGGTTCTTCAGCGAGTCGCCGGACTGGATGCAGAGAAGCGCCTCGTGCGAGTAGGCGTCGGCGGCGGTGAGGTAGTGGACGTCGCCGGTCGCGACGAGCGGCAGCTGCGCCTCCGCGGCGAGCTTCACGAGCTCCGGATTGACGCGCTGCTGCACGTCGAGGCCGGCGTTCTGGAGCTCGACGTAGGTGTTCTCGCGGCCGAAGACCTGCGCGAGCCGGTCGAGGTCGGCGTGCGCGTCGGCCGGGCGGCTCTCCTCGAGCGCCTTGCAGACGCGGCCGGAGAGGCAACCGGAGAGTGCGATCAGGCCCGGCGCGTAGGTCTGGAGCAGCTCCCAGTCGACGCGCGGCTTCGCGAAGTAGCCCTCGAGGTAGCCGAGCGACGAGAGCTTGACGAGGTTCGCGTAGCCCTCGTTCGACTCGGCGAGGAGGGTCAGGTGCGCGTAGCCGCGCGTGCGCGACCGGCGGTCGTCGGCGACGTAGACCTCGCAGCCGACGATCGGCTTCACACCCTGCTCCTTGGCGGCCTTGAAGAGCTCGATCGTGCCGGCGAGGGAGCCGTGGTCGGTGAGCGTGACGGCGGGCATCTCGAGCTCGGCCGCCCGCTTCGCGAGCGCGGGAATCCGGCAGGCCCCGTCGAGGACGGAGTACTCGCTGTGGACGTGCAGGTGGACGAAGGGGGCGGCGGGCACGGAAGGGTCATTATCCCGACCGGACCTGACGACCCCCGGCGAGGCCCAAGACCGATTCCCGCTCTTTGCGGACTAGATGGTTGGTCGGAAAATGGCGCGCAGCCGGGGGCGGTCACGACCAAGCTGGGCGCCGCACTCGCGAGCCGTGCAGGCCCGGGGGTTCGTGAGGGTGGTGATCCGGCGCCGTGTCGTGGCCGTCCTCCGGCCCGCCGTGATTTTCCGATCAACCATCTAAAGAACGCGGCGGTAGCTGATCTCCCAGAGGGCCGACCAGGTCTCGCCGCCGTCGTCCGAGCGGGCGTACTCCCACTCGAGCGAGTCGCGCTCGATCGCGTGCCAGCGCATCCGGAACAGGGCGGTGGCGCCGTCGAGCTCGGCCCGGCGGCGCAGGTCCATCTCGCCGTCCAGGTAGACGCCGGCGAAGTCGAGGTACTTCGCATCCGTGTCCACGAAGGTCTGCTTCCAGCAGCCGGCGCCGCGGTCGTAGACCGAGAAGCTCATCCCCTGGTAGTCCATCGTCGGCCGCGCGTCGAAGCTCTCGACGACGACCGCGTCCCCGAGGTCGAGGTAGACGGAGTTCGTCCCCCGCCCGTCGCCGCCCCACGAGCAGTCCCACTCGCCGAGCCAGAAGTCGAACTGGCGAGCCGCGTCCTGCTGGGCCGTGAGCGGCTTCGGCGGATGCGTGATGCCCATACTTGGACTTCCTACGTTGGCCGCACAAGGGAGTTAGGTGCTTAACGTGAGCGCAACGCCGCCGCAATCGGGGCTTCTCGGAACCCGGCCGACGAGGTGCGCCGGATTGTGCCGGCGCCCCTCGTCGAAGCGTCAGGCCGGCGAGGGCACGATCTGCGGCGAGCCGGTGCCGTTGGCGAGCGGGCTGCCCGGGTAGTTGTAGAAGCGCCCAGGCTGCGCCCCCTGCTTTCCGTAGCCGATCCCAAGCCGTTCGGCCGCGCGCTGCACCGCGGCAAGCGTCCTCAGGTTGTAGGGAGCGAAGCTGATGTTGTTGGGCACCGACTTCGTCACTCCCAGCATGCTCTGAGCCGAGCGCGCGAGCACCCGATGCTCCGACTCCGTCGCCATCGCCTCGGCCATAAGCCGGGCGCCGAAGGCGCTCCTCCGCTGCGTCTGCGTGGTCACCCCGATCAGGTACATGCTCAACTCTATCGTCTCGACAGCCTCGATCGAGGCGAAAAGGCCGGCGCCGCCTGCGCCGAACGCGGCATCCGGAATCCAGAACCGCGACGTGATCGGCCGGGCGGCGATGCGCCGCAAGCCGCGGACGTGATCGAACTCGGTCGTGTTGGCAGCCTTCAGGATCGGCAGAAACGCCTCCGAAGGAGTGCCCGGCGCACGCCTGACGGCGTTCGTCAGGAAGGTGACGCCGAACTGCTCCTGGGTGATGATGAAATTCAGGACCTGCGCGGCGGTGTCCTGGGACGACGCCGCGGTCGCGCGTCCCGTGAGGCTTGCCGCCCCACCCACTGCCGCAAGTCCCAGCGCAGCTCGGCCGAGCACGACGCGCCGTGTCTGCGGCGTCTCGTTGGCCGTCTGACTCGAATCGTCCGTCCCGCCACCGTCCGCGGCGCGTCGCTCGTCGAGCGTCGAATGATCGAACATCTGAGGGGCCCCCTTGTAATCGCCTCGGAAACTGAGTGGCAGTCCGTGGACAGCGACTCTCCTTTCTCAAGCTCGACAAAACCTGGCAGCGAGATTGGCGAACTCGGCGAACGAGGGGTGCACCGGTGAGAAAAGCGCGCTAGAAAGAGAGAGTGAGGCGATTCGCGATCGGGATCCTGCTCGTCGCTGCCGTGCTGGGCACGGCGTCGGACGCGCGAGCTGTCGGGGGGGACGCGGGCGTCGCGCTGCGCGGGTTGAACCAGGCTGTCGGCGCGCAACGGCTCTCGCCGCTCGACGCCCACGAGCACCGACAGCGGGTGCACCTGGCGGTGCGGGTGCTCGAGCGTCTCCCTTCCGACCGGCGGGTTGCCCTCGCCGGCGTTCTGCGCGACGTGGCCGCCCAGGCCCCGTCCTATGACGC
>JBPCJB010000153.1:0-12085 GCA_051005735.1 Gaiellaceae bacterium
TCGCGATCTCGCCGGCGCCGTCGAGCGGCTGGCCGAGCGGATCGACGACCCGGCCGAGCAGAGCATCGCCGACGGGGACGCTGACGACGGCGCCCGTGCGCCGGACCGGCTCGCCCTCCTTGACCTCTTGCCACTCGCCGAAGAGCGCGACGCCGACGTTGTCCTCCTCGAGGTTGAACGCGATCCCGACGACGCCGTGCTCGAACTCGAGCCGCTCGAGCGCGATGCAGTTCTCTAGCCCGTGGACGCGCGCGATTCCGTCGCCGATCTGGAGGACGGTGCCGACCTCGGAGAGATCGGTGTGGACGTCGAACTGCTCGATCCGCGACTTGAGGATCGAGGTGATCTCTTCGGGGCGTAGCTTCACATCAGCTCCTTGCTGGTTTCTGGTGGATGGGTCGGCGGCTCAGCGCAGCCGGATGATCGCGCAGCTGCGTCCGCTCTCGTTGCCGGCCGCATCGGTCGCGGTCGCGCAGACTGTGAAGGTTCCCCGCAGACCCTTCGGAGCCCGCCAGACGGCGGTCGTCAACGAGCCGTTGGCCCGGGCGGCGACCGTCACGGACTTGACCAGGCGGATGATGCTCTTGACCCTGAACTCGACCGTCACCGTCGCGCCGCGGTTGTCCTCGACCCTCGCCCTGAGCGGCACGGCGGAGCCCGCGGGACCGCTCCAGCCGAGCACGCTCACGGTGGGGGGAGCCGTGTCGAGGACGAGCTTCGGGCCGTCCGCCGAGGCTGCATCGTCGCGGCTGGTCGAAACGCTGAAGGCCAGCTGCGACGCCGTCGAAACTTCGGACGTCGTCTGACCTGCGACCGCGCCACCGGCCGGCGCGATGCCCACCGTGGCGACGATGGCCGTCGCGATAACGGCTGCGACCAGGTGAGTCCGCATGCGACGGAAGGGTAGCGCTGCTCTCCTGCTCGGGGGTCTCACGTGGAAGCGCGCGCGATCTGCCACGCGGGAGCTTCCGACAACGACCTTGCGCACGGTCAGCGCGCCCTGACGAGGTCGTGGCGGAGCTGCTCGATGCGTCCTCGCACGCTTGCGTCGACCCGGAGCGTGCCCGCCCGCAGGACGAGGCCGCCGATCAGGGACGGGTCGACCTTGCGGGTCGCCTCGACCGAGCGTCCGGAGGCCTGCTCGATCTTCTTCAGGATCGACGCCGCCTCCTCCTCGGAGAGCTCGAACGCGGTCGTCAGCTCGACGTTCAGCCGCTTCTCCTCGGCGGCCACGAGCCGGTCGAGCTCGCGGTAGATCTCCTCCAGCTCCGCAGCACGACCCTTCTCGACCACGAGGAGAACGAAGTTGCGCGTGAGCTCGTCGGCGTCGCCGAGGATCTCGCCGAGGACGTCGGCCTTCGCGCGCGCGTCGAGCTCGGGGTTCGAGAGCACGTTGCGGAGCTCGGGCACCGCCGCGATCGCGGCGGCGAAGTCGCCGATCTCCTCGTGGACGGCGGTCAGCTTCCCCTGCTCCTGCGCGGCCTGGAAGACCGACCGCGCGTACATGAGCTGCGAGACCGCCACTAGTGGCCCTCGCGGTGACGGTTTCGAGTCTCTGGCGCGCGAGCTGCAAGCGATGCAAGGACGCAGGGAGCGTGCAGGCCGGTTGGCCTGGACGCGACCGAGGACGCCGCAGCGCGCCGCAGATCGCGCGTCAGAGGCTCCCTAACTGTCGCCGCGAGGGCCACAACTAGACCCGTTCCTGCTCGAGCGCGGAGAAGTCGAGCTCGCCGATCGCGTCCTCGATCAGCTTGCGGTGGTCGTCGCGGTCGAGCACCTTGCCGGTGACCTTGCTCGTCGCGACGAGGGTCAGATCGGCGACCTCGGAGCGGATCTGGTCGAGCGCACGGGCCGTCTCTGCCTCGATCTGCTTGCGCGTGTCCTCGAGGCGGCGCTGCCGGTCGACCTCGATCTCCTCGCGGGCCCGGTCGCGCTGCGAGTCGGCGACCTTGCGCGCCTCGGTGAGGATCTCCCCCGCCTCGCTCTTCGCCTGGCCGATCAGCGCCTTGTGCTCCTCGAGCAGCTTCCTCGCCTCGGACCGGGCATGCTCGGCCTCCTCGACGGAGCTGCGGATTCGCTCGCGCCGGTCGTCGATCGTCTTCTGAATCGGCCCGAAGGCGAACTTGCGCAGGACGAAGAAGGTGATCGCGAAGCAGACGAGCGTCCAGATCATCAGACCCGGGACGACGTCGATCAGCGGCGATGCTGCGAGGATCATGGGGCGACTTCCTTCCTGCTAGACGAGGACGTAGGCGAGCAGGCCGCCGATCAGGCCGTAGAAGACGACGGCCTCGGTGAGGGCGAAGCCCAGCCACTGGATGCCTGTGAGCTCACCGCGGAGCTCGGGCTGGCGCGCGACCGCCTGGATCATCGAGCCGAAGATGTTGCCGATCCCGATCCCGGCGCCGAGCGAGCCGAGGCCGATGCCGAGCGCGAGCGCGATCGCCTTGCCGGCGTCCACGTTCGAGGCGGCTTCCTGAGCGAGCAGAGTGAACATGAAGCGATGTCCTCCTTGGGGTCTTAGTGCTCCGGCTCGATCGCCGAGCCGATATAGATGGCAGAGAGAGCGGCGAAGATGAACGCCTGGATCGAGACGACGATCACGACCTCGAACAGGTAGAACGCGGCCGCCGCCGGAACCGCCACGGCGGCAATCGCGAGGTTGCCGATCACGAAGATCAGGCCGATGAAGGTCAGGATCAGCATGTGGCCGGCGAGCATGTTCGCGTAGAGCCGGACGGAGAGGCTGATCAGGCGCATGAACTGGCCGAGGACCTCGAGCGGCACGATCAGCGGGTACATCGCCTTCGGCACGTCCGGAATCCAGCTCTTGAAGTACTTGACCGGGCCGTTGTGGCGAATCCCCTCGACGTGGGTGAAGACGAAGGTCATCAGCGCGAGGGCGAGCGTGACCGAGATCGACGACGTGGCCGCGTAGACGGCGAGCGTCGGCAACTCGACGCCGAAGATCTCCACCTTCTCGTTCGAGAGCGGCAAGGGGATGAACCCGAGCATGTTCACGACCCAGATGAAGAGCATCAGCGTCGCCACGTAGGGGAACCAGCGTCCGATCGCCTTGTGCGGCAGGCCTTGCTCGGCGACCTGGGTCTGAGCGATCTCGTAGACGATCTCGCCCACCGCCTGGCGGCGGCTTGGGTCGTTCTTCGACCCGACCTTGATCCGCATCAGCGCAAGACCGAGCGCGATCGTCACGAGCGTCCCGAGAATCAGGTAGGCGACCGCCTTGTTGATCGAGAGGTCGAGGGGGCCGAGGTGGATCGGGATCCACTCGCCGATCTCGAAGTCGTGCTCCGGATTGAACTCCTCGCTCTCGGCGCCCTCGGCCCCGAAGGCGACCCCAGGGGCGAGTAGCGCGAGGCCGAGGAGAAGCGTTAGCGCTCGCTTCATGCCGTGTCCGCCGAGAAGTAGAGGGCGAGCGAGACGGCCAGCTCGAGCGTGTAGGCGAGCGCGTACAGCAGGAGGACGGCGAGCGCGAGCCGCGCGTCCGTTGCTGCGAGCGCGATCACGACCACCATCACCGCAAGCGCTCGAAAGGTCATTCCGAAGCCCATCACTCCTCCGGCGGCGAGGGTACCCGCGCTCGGCACGAGGTGCGTCAATAGGAGCGCGAGCAGGCGCGAGGCGGCCCAGAGGACACCGCCGATCAGCCAGGCCCGCAGCGACCAGCCCGCGGCGAGGAAGACGGGGAACGCGAGGACGACGACTGCGGCGCCCGCGAGGAGCGGAATCGTCGGGCTCGGCAGCGGCCTCGGAGTGGCGAAGACGCCCGGCATCTAGAGCGCGTGCCTGTAGCGCTTGTAGGTCGTGAAGACGCCGACGGGGATTCCGAGGATCGCGCCGACGAGGAACCCGTAGGCCGCGTTGCCGAGCAGCCAGCCGATTCCTGCGGCGATCGCGATCACGGCGAGGGTTGTCCCGATCAGGACGGAACCGGCGCCCGCGAGGCTGAGGCTCGAGCGAGAGGTGGCGGGCTCCATCCACGGCCAGCATACCAAAGTAGCGCGACATTGTGACAGCGAAAAGCGCGATCTTTGCGGCTTTTCCCCCGACTTTGTACGATCGCTGGATGGAGCGTCTGGTTCTCGTCCACGGCTCGGTCACGAACGGGGCGACCACCTGGGGAGCGCAGCGGCCGCTCGAGGAGCGATACGAGGTCGTCGTGCTCGAGCGGCCGGGCTTTCCGCCCGGGCCAGCCGTCGAGCGCGTCGATTTCGACGAGCACGCCGTCTGGGTTGCCGAGCGGCTCGAGCCGGGCGACCACCTCGCCGGGCACTCCTACGGCGGCGTGATCTCGCTCCTCGCCGCAGCCGGTTTCCTGGAGCTTCGCTCCTTGAGCGTGCTCGAGCCGCCGTGCTTCGACGTCGCCCGCGGCGAGCCTGCCGTGGAGGCATTCGTCGCCGGGGCGATCGCGCTTCGGCGAGAGGGGCCAGGCGAGCCGGAGCCCTACCTGAGGCTCTTCCTCCGCGCGGTTGGGTCGACCTACGATCCGCCCTCACCCCTCCCGCCCGCGCTCGAGCAGGGAGCGAGGACGTTGCTCTCGGAGCGCCCACCGTACGAGGCGAAGATCCCGCTGGCGCGGCTGCGCGAGCTGCCGTTTCCGAAGCTCGTCGTCTCGGGCGCCCACCACGCCGCCTTCGACTCGGTCTGCGACGTCCTCGAGCGCGAGCTCGACGCCGAGCGCGTCGTCCTCACGGGCGCCGGCCACGCCGTCCAGCGGGCGCCCGGCTTCAACGAGCGGCTGCTCGCCTTCCTCGAGCGCGCGAGCGAACCCAAGTGACACTCTCTTACTAGGTCAAGCCGAGCGGCGGTGGCGCGCGGCTTCCTCGGTTCGCCGCACGCGCGGGTTCGCCAGCTTGACGATCTCGAGCAGGTAGACGATGTAGATCGAGAAGCCGAGCGCGATGAGCGCGATCGCAGCTGCGGCGAGCGTCTCCCAGAGGTGCCATTCTCCGCCCGCCCGGAACGGGATGAAGCGGGTCGCGAGCGCCGCTGCGGCGAGAGCAGCGCACCAGGCCCACATCGTCACGGCGGCGCGGCGCTGGGTGAAGCCTCGTCGGAGGAAGCGGTGGTGAAGGTGCGCCTGGTCCGGCGCGTACACCTTCTCGCGGTTCTTCAGTCTGCGCGCGACCACGAACGACGTGTCGAGGATCGGCACCGCGAGCACGAGCAGCGGGAAGAGGAGCGCGACGGTCGCGGCCGTCTTCAGCAGTCCCTGGATCGAAACCGCGGCGAGGATGAAGCCGAGCATGAGCGCGCCGGAGTCACCCATGAAGATCCGGGCCGGGTAGAAGTTGTGGCGCAGGAAGCCGATGCAGGCGCCGGCGATGATCGCCGAGAGGATCGCCGGATCGGGCTTCCCGAGCGAGAGCGCGATCACGCAGAAGGTCGCGCCCGAGATCGCGCAGACGCCGGCGGCGAGCCCGTCGAGGCCGTCCAGGAAGTTGACCATGTTCATGATCGCGACGATCCAGAGCACGGTCAGCGGCATCCCGACCCACTCCGGCAGCTCGTGGATCCCGAGGAACGGAAAGGTGAAGCGGTCGACCCAGACGCCGAAGACGACGGGGATCACCGCTGCGATGAGCTGTCCGGCGAGCTTCTGGGTCGCGGGCAGGCGGCGGAAATCGTCGATCGCGCCGACGAGCGCCGCGACGGCGGCCCCGAGCAGGACACCGCGCGTCTCGCGGCCGAGATCGAGGAACGCGAGCGCCGGGATGAAGATCCCGAAGAAGATCGCGAGCCCGCCGAGCCGTGGGATCGGGTTCAGGTTGAGTCGGCGCTTCTCGGGCACGTCGACGACGCCGAGCAGCCGTGCCATTCCGCCCACCGCCGGCGTGAGCAGGATCACGATCACGAGCGCGACCACCGCGCCGTAGAGGACTTCCGGGTTGTCGAGCAGCTCCTGGGGCACGGCTAACGCCTACTTCGTGCCGTAGAGGCGGTCGCCTGCGTCGCCAAGGCCCGGGACGATGTAGCCCCTCTCGTTCAGCTGCCGGTCGATCCCGGCGACGACGATGTGCACCTCTGGGTGCTCGCGGTGGATCCTCTCGATCCCCTCCGGGGCCGCGATCAGCGCGATCAGCCGGATCGAGCTCGCGCCCGCCTCCTTCACCCTGGCGACGGCGGCGGCAGTCGAGTTGCCGGTCGCGAGCATCGGGTCGAGCAGGATCACGTCGCGCGCCGCGATGTCGGCGGGCAACTTCACGTAGTACTCGACGGGCTCGAGCGTCTCCTCGTTGCGATAGAGGCCGATGAAGCCCACGCGCGCGCCCGAGATCAGAGAGAGGACACCGTCGAGCATCCCCATTCCCGCCCGCAGGATCGGGCAGATCGCGACCTTCTTGCCGGAGATCCGCTGGGCGGTCGTATGCTCGAGCGGGGTCTCGATCTCGACGTCCTCGGTCGCGAGGTCCATCGTCGCCTCGTAGGTCAGCAGCAGGGTCAGCTCGTTGACGAGCTGCCGGAACATGTGCGTGTTCGTCGTGACGTCCCGGAGCAGCCCCAGCTTGTGCTGGACCAGCGGATGCCGGACCTCCGTGACCCGGCTCATGCGTAGGAGCAGTAGCCGCGGAAGCCGGCGTACAACGGCCGTTTCGCGCAGAGCGCCTCAGCACGATTGGCGAGCCCGTCCACGTCACTGTCGGCGAGCGCGCCGACGATGATCCTGCCGACCTCGCGGAGGTCTTCCTCGTCGAAGCCGCGCATCGTCGCAGCCGGCGTCCCAATGCGGACCCCCGAGGCCACGGTCGGAGGCCGCTCGTCGAACGGGACCGTGTTTCGGTTGACCGTCAGCTTCACCTCGTCGAGCCGCTCCTCGGCCCCCGCGCCCGTCCAGTCGGTCGCGCGCAGGTCGAGCTGGAGGAGATGCGTGTCGGTGCCACCGGTGAGGACGTCGAGACCGCCGCCTATCAGCTCCTCGGCGAGAGCGTCCGCGTTGGCCCGCACCTGCACCTGGTAGTCCCGGAACGCTTCTGAGGCGGCGATCCGGAAGCAGGCTGCCTTCGCCGCGATCGCGTGCTCGAGCGGCCCGCCCTGCATTCCGGGGAAGACGGCGCGGTCGATCGCCTGCGCGTGCTCCGAGCGGCAGAGGACGAAGCCGGCGCGCGGGCCTGCGAGCGTCTTGTGGGTCGTCGAGGTGACGACATCGCAGTGCTCGACCGGATTCGGATGCAGCCCTGCGGCGACGAGGCCGGAGAAGTGCGCCATGTCGCACATCAGCAGCGCGTCGACCGCATCGGCGATCTTTCGGAACTCGGCCGTGTCCACGGTGCGTGGATAGGCGGAGCCGCCGCACACGATCAGCCGCGGCCGGTGCTCACGCGCCAGCTCGAGCACCTCGTCGTAGTCGACGAGGTTCGTCTCGCGCGAGACGCCGTAGTGGACGATCGTGTAGAGCCGGCCCGAGAAGTTGACCTTGAGGCCATGGGTCAGATGGCCGCCGTGGTCGAGCCGGAGCGAGAGGATCGTGTCGCCGGGGCTCAGGAGGCCGAAGTACGCCGCCATGTTCGCCTGCGCGCCCGCGTGCGGCTGCACGTTCGCGTGGTCGGCGCCGAACAGCTCCTTGGCGCGGTCGATCGCAAGCTGCTCGATCTCGTCCACGACCTCGCAGCCGCCGTAGTAGCGCTTGCCCGGATAGCCCTCGGCGTACTTGTTCGTGGGCACCGAGCCGACCGCCTCGAGCACGCTCGGCCAGGTGAAGTTCTCCGAGGCGATCAGCTCGATCTGGTCGCGCTGCCGGTCAAGCTCGCGGCCGAGGAGCGCGGCGATCTCGGGATCGATGTCGGCGAGACCGGCGGTTCGGAGCTGATCGAGTGAGTGCTGGGCAACGGCCATGCTTGTGCTCCTTCGACGAGTTCGTTCCCGATGCTAGAGGACTTCGTCGACGATTCGGAGCGCTTCGTCGGCGGGAGCAGCGCCCTCGCGCAGAACGCGCGGCTCGGCGCCGCTGAGGTCGAGCACCGTCGAGGGCGTTCCCGGCAGCGGGCCGCCGTCCAGGAGCGCCGCGGCGGCCCCGCGCAGCTCCTCCGGCACCTCGGCGAGGGTGCGCGGATCGGGGCCGCCGGTGAGGTTCGCGCTCGTGGCGGCGATCGCGCCGACGCGCTCGAGCAGCTCACGCCCCGATCCTGTGAGGTCGGGGATGCGGACGCCGATCGTGTCGGGCCGCGAGCCGGCGAGCCGGCCGTAGCGGCCGGCGGGGTTCGGGAGGACGAGCGTGTACGGGCCCGGAAGGAGCGCGCGGGCGATCCGCTCGGCTCGGCCGCGCAGCTCGGGGATCCGCTCGAGGAGAACGTCGAGGTCGGCGCCGACGAGCGCGATCGGCTGCGCAGAATCCCGGCGCTTGAGGCGCGAGAGCTCCCGGACCGCATTCTCGGACTCCGGCTCGGCTGCGAGGCCGTAGACGGTGTCCGTCGGGACGATCGCGACCTTGCCGGAGCGGAGAGCCTCCACCGCCCCCTCGACGGTCGAGCTCATCGCCGCCCCTCGACGACTCGTTCTCGCCCAGCCAGGTCGGGGGTGCTCGTGCCGTCGCCGTACCCGAGCGTTCCGAGCAGCGCCAGCGTCTGCGACGCCTGTCCGTCCCCCACCTCGAGGACGAGCCAGCCCCCAGGTCGAAGCACGTCGCGTGCTGCGCGCGCGATCGCCTCGGTCGCGCCGACCCCGACGAGCGCGAGCTGCGGCTCGTAGTCGCGCACGTCGGACATCAGACCGTTCAGGTCGGCCGGCTCGACGTAGGGCGGGTTCGAGACCACGAGGTCGTAGGGCCCGTCGGGAAGTCCGTCGCGGAGATCGTGCTCCAGCAACTGCACCTCGAGGCCTGAGCGCTCGGCGTTCTCGCGGGCGAGCTCGAGCGCCTCCGCGGAGAGGTCGATCGCCGTCACGCGGGCGCCTTCGTGCTCGTCCGCGAGCGCGAGCGCGATTGCGCCGGTGCCCGTGCCGACATCGAGCACCGTCGGCTCGACGAGGCCGCGCAGCCGCTCGAGGCAACGCTCGACCACGATCTCCGTCTCAGGCCGCGGGATCAGCGCGCGCCGGTCGACGTGGAGCGTCAGCCGGCGGAAGCCCCACTCGCCAAGGATGTACGCGACCGGCTCGTGGCGCGCGCGTCTGGCGACGAGCGCGCGATAGGCGGCGACCTCGGATTCGTCGAGCGGCCGGTCGAAGTCGGTGTAGAGCTCGATCCGGCTACGCCCGAGCGCGTGGGCGAGCAGGAGCTCAGCATCGAGTCGGGCGGTCTCGGACGTCTTCGCCAGGTGCTCCGAGGCGAGGCCCAGGACCTCACCGAGAGTCACGACTCGAGCGCCCGCCGCTGAGCCTCGGACGTGAGTGCCTGGGTGAACTCGTCGAGCCCGCCGGGAAGCACCTTCTCCAGATTCAGCGTCACCTTGACGCGATGGTCGGTAACGCGGCTGTCGGGATAGTTGTACGTGCGGATCTTCTCGGCGCGCTCGCCGGAGCCGATCTGCGACTTGCGAGCGGCGGAGAGCTCGGCCTGCCGGCGGTCGCGCTCGGCCTCGTAGATGCGGGCGCGCAGGACGCGCAGCGCCTTCACCTTGTTCTGGAGCTGCGACTTCTCGTCCTGCATCGCGACGACGATCCCGGTCGGCACGTGCGTGATCCGGACCGCCGAGTCGGTCGTGTTGACGCTCTGGCCGCCGGGGCCGGTGGAGCGGTAGACGTCGATTTTGAGGTCGTTCTCGTCGAGCTCGACGTCGATCTCCTCCACCTCGGGCATGACCGCGACGGTCGCCGTCGAGGTATGGATCCGACCCTGGCTCTCGGTTTCCGGGACGCGCTGGACGCGGTGGGTTCCGCCCTCGTACTTGAAGACGGAGTAGGCGCCGTCCCCCTTGACCGCGAAGACGACCTCCTTGAAGCCGCCCGTCTCGCTCTCGTTCGCGGAGAGGAGCTCGGTCTTGAACCCGCGTCGCTCGGCGTAGCGCGTCAGCATCTTGAAGACGTCGCCGGCCCAGATAGCGGCCTCGTCGCCGCCCACTCCCGAGCGCACCTCGAGGATCACGTCCTTTGCGTCGGCTGGGTCGGTTTCGACGAGAGCGAGCTTCAGCTCCTCCTCGAGCCTTGCGACATCCGCGACGAGGTCGTCCGCCAGCGACGCGAGCTCCGCGTCGCCCCGTGCCGCCTCGAGATCGGCACTCGCCTGGCGCCACTCCTGTGCGAGCCTGTGCGGCACTTCGAGCTCCTTCAGCCTGCGCCCGACCTCGGCCGCCTCCTTGTGATCGTTGTAGACCGAGGGATTGGACATGCGGCTGCGCACTTCTTCGAAGGAGCGCTCGAGCTCGTCGATCAGCTGGTCGATGGCGGCCACGGCCGTAGGGTAGTGGAGCAATGACCCTCGAACAGGTGCTGCGCGCGCCGGCTGCGGCCCGGATCGCGGACGTCGTGGAGCGGATGCAGGCGCTCGACGCCGTCCTCCCTAGAGAGGACGGAATCGCGTGCTTCAACCGGCTCTACCTCGCCGTGACCGAGGCCGTCGGGGAGGCCGCGCGACCGGGTGCGTTCGCGGACGCTCCCTTCGTCCGGTGGCTCGACGTCGTCTTCGCGAACCTCTATCTCACGGCGCTCTCCAATCACGTGCGCGGCCGGGGCCGCGTGCCCCGCGCGTGGCAGGCGCTCTTCGAGGCGCGGGATCGGAAGGGCGTCCTCCCGATCCAGTTCGCGCTCGCCGGGATGAACGCCCACATCAACCGCGACCTGCCTCTCGCGCTCGTCTCGACCTGCCGCTCGCGCCGCGTCGTGCCGCGGCGCGGGTGTCCGCAGCACGCCGACTTCGGCCGGATCGACACGCTGCTCGCCGAGACGGAGAAGCGGGTGAAGTCCGAGTTCTCCAGCGGTCTGGTCGGCGTCGCGGACGAAGCGCTCGGCCGGCTCGACGACGTCCTTGCGATGTGGAACGTCCGCGCAGCGCGGCGCGCGGCGTGGGCGAACGCCGAGACGCTCTGGGCCCTCGACGGGATCCCGTTCGTCGGCGCGCGCTTCCTCGTCACGCTCGACCGCACGGTCGGCTTCGCCGGGCGCGGCCTGCTCAGGCCGGTGCTGTGAGCGTCCGTCGCGCAACGGCAGCCGATTCGAGGGCCGCCGCGGCAGTCGTGCGGGCGGTCTACGCCGAGTACGGCTTCACCTGGGATGCGGGCGGCTACCACGCAGACCTCGAGGACGTTGCAGCGAGCTATCTCTCCTTCTTCGTAGCCGAGCTGGACGGAACGATCGTCGGCACGGCGGGTTTGAGTCGGCGCGGATCGCTCGAACGGCTCTACATGCTCTCGTCGGGACGCGGGAAGGGCGTCGGTGGCGCGTTGCTCCGTGCTGTGATCGAGGACGCTCGAGAGCGCGGCTTCGCCAGACTCGAGATCTGGACCGACAAGATCCTGACCGACGGGCACCGGCTGTACGAGCGTTTCGGCGCCTACCGCGACGGCGAGCGAGTCAGTTACGACCCGGACGCGAGCCACGAGTGGCGGTACATCCTCGCCCTCAGCGGAGCCTGTGTCGCGATCTTCGAAGACGACGGCCGTCTCCTCGTCGTGCGAGAGAACTACGGGCGGCGGCGCTGGTCGTTCCCGGGCGGAGCGATCGAGGCGGGCGAGACCGCAGCGGAGGCCGCCGTGCGCGAGGGACGCGAGGAGACCGGTGCAGAGATCGAGCTCGACCATCTCATCGGCAGCTACGGGCTCGACAACGGCTTTCTCGTCCATCTCTTCAACGGGCGCGTCGTCGCCGGTGAGCCGGAGCTCCAGCCGGGCGGCGAGCTTTCGGAGCTCCGCTGGCTCCCGCCGGATCTGATCCCCGAGCGCCGGTCGAACGCACTCCGACACGGGCTCCCCGACGCACTCGCCGGTCGCCGCGACGTCGTCCGCGAGAACCTCGCCCGTCGGTGAGAGCAAGACTCGGGCACTCGCGAGCCGCCTCCTCGGCGGACGGACTAGTCGTCGAGCTGGGCGTCGAGCGTGATCTGGCGAACGCCTGCGAGCGCCTGTGAGACCGGACATTTCCGCTTCGCCTCCTCTGCCGCCGTCCGGAAGCCATCGGCGTCGAGACCCGCCACGCT